>JAHFMP010000096.1 GCA_023267795.1 Candidatus Woesearchaeota archaeon
ATGATTCAAGAGAATATGAATGTACATAAGGAATGGTTCCACTTTTAGATTGCAGTTCTGTATCCAAACGAACAAGGGTTCCTGTTGTGGTAAAATACAAAAAGTTTGGATTGAGCATTGGCAGATCTTCAACAGCTGCTTCTTCATCCCAATAATCTGCTTCTCCTTCTATAATGCTGACAACACGAATATCTCCAACAACATTATCATCTTCACTGTCTTTTCTATTTCCTGCATTGTCTGTTGCAAGAAGATTGAGTTCAATGGAATCATCAGGAGTTAATGTTCCTGTATATTCCCAATAACATTCCCAAAGATCTGCATCTACTTCTGTACAACTTTGTGCAGCCTGATAGTCGTTGCTGGAATCAAAGTCACTATAATCAGCGTAAACATTTGCAGCTGCAATGCCACTGACATCATCAGTAAGATATGCAGTAATGGCAACAACATCTCCTTCTGTAAGAACAGATGCTTCTCTGCTCAATCCATGAAGTGTGATATTCAAAAATTCAGGTGCTTCTTCATCATAGATAAAAGTTGCTTCAGAAAAACTCGTCGCACTGTCATAATTATTTCCTGCATCATCTGTAATTGTTTCTGGACTAATCTCAATGCTTTCTCCGTGAGGCACAGAAGAAGGGACTGCAAAATTGCTCCAATAACAATACCATAGCGTGCCAGACTGTGCACAGGAATTTGCTTGTTTATTTCCCAACATCAACTGGCTCATGTCCAAAGATGCATGAAGATCATCAAAGCCGCTTCCATCTTCCTGAATCTCAAGAGTAAAAGTATTATTTTTTGCGTTGAGGTAGCTATCAAATGCAGAAGTCAAACCAACAAGTACAGGTGCTGTTGTATCTTCAACAAAATTCAGTGTTTTTGTAAGCACTTGATTGTTTCCAGCTTTATCTTTTGCGTATATTTTCACTGCTGCACTTTTTTCATCACCTAAATCAATATAGATATCCCATGAACAAACAAAAACATTATCTTCATAATCTGAACACTCTGCAGGCATATCATTATAATCATCACCGACATTTGGATTTAAGGAAGAGAAATTTCCATACACTGCATCTGTCACAAGCCCGCTTCCTGTTTCTGTTATGTTCACAAAAATTGTTGCATGAATTGGAGCAGCACTGATGTGCTCCACTGCATTTCCATTGTCATCTTCAATCACAAATGAAGAAGAGGAAATTGATGGTGCAGTGCTGTCAACAACAATAGTGCTGCATTTTTTTGCACTGTTTTGGACTCCATCATATACAAAAAAACAAAGTTGAGGAGAACCATCTGTTATACTTAACTCAGAAACAGATGTTTCTAAAACAGATTCATAATCACAATCATCTGATTTTGTTTCTATGCTGAGATTCTGTTTGACAATCCCATCAAAAGTAATTTCAACTCTCTCAATACCACTGCAGATATTACAGCTTGTACATGCAGTATCTTCGAGTTCATAAGAAATATTGACAGAATCTGTCCATATTGGCGGATATTTCAGTGAAAGAATAGTCGGCTTTTCACCATCAATCACAAATGTTTCTTCTGTTGTTGCTGCAGTTGTGCTGTCATCATCGTAAACGTTTACTAAAACATTTTTTTCTGCTGCAGTTCTGTCTGCTGTTGAAGAAGTATAAGTACAAGTGTATGTAGAGCCACTTTTTTCACAACTGTCTGCTGTTTCTTCTTTTCCGAACACTTCAACATAGACATTGTTAACGCTAAAATTTGCAAAAGTGTTAGTGGTATTATCTGGAGTGACTTGTGCTTCCACACTGAGTGCGTCAGAATAAGTGCTGATCGCTCCCTGCACACCATTTTTACCAGCAGAGGAAGTAATGCTCACTGTCGTGGATGCAAAAGCTTGTGCACTGATGAATGGAATACTGAGAACTAAGAAGACCATAAAGAATGCCGCTTGTTGTACATACATATTTTGTTTCATTTTTTGTTCACAGTTTTTATTTTTATTTCTCTTTATTGAATCTATTGAATCGATGGTTCCACTATATCCTTATGCATATTTGAGCATCCTTCTCTATGTGCAAGAGGTGCACTGACCTGCTCTATTGTTTTTGGTATTCCTTCATCAAACACGGCAAAATGAATAGTATTGCCAGATTCCAACTCTTCTCCAGTTACATTCCAGAAGAATGCTGCACCACCGCTAAATGTCTGCGGCACCAACACATCTTCATCAGGATACGTGATAGTGTCTGTGCCAATAGTTGAAGCAACCTGCAATGCTTCACTGTGTGCTTCAATAGTCATTTCTCCTGGATAGCGCTCCTCACGCAAAAGCATAATGTCAACATAATATTCTCCTGGTGCAACAGAAAGTTTTGCAGGCTCAGCACTCACTCCTGAATCACCATGATACATTATAAGAGGAACTCCATTAAGAACTCCATTCTCAAGGTCAAGTTTTGTCAGAGTAATAATTGCAGATTCATACGGAAAGATTGTTTTTGGTTCCATGTTCACGTTACATGCCACAACATTTCCATCTGCATTTAAATGCACGCCAATGCCTTCTTCATTTGTTTCAGATGGCGGAGCAACAAAATATTTATCTAACACAATTTCTCTGGTATAAACTTTATCAAGAACAACATTTTTTTCAAAAAAGGTATTTTGCAAAATATCTCCTGTTGCTGAACTTTTTTCTACATACAAAGGATGTTTAATAGTCACAAATCCTGAACCAACACAAGGAGGATAAGAAGTGATTAATTGTCCTTTTACGTCTGTTGTTCCCATAAAACATGTTTCTGCAAAATTTTGAATTGCACTCACTGTTCCATTGACATCATACTCATACACATAACTTGGCCCACATTGAAAAGTTACAACTGCATTCTCCACAGGAGCTCCTTTTGGATCTTTCACAGTAAGTGTGCTTTCTACACTCAATCGCTGTTCTGGATCACATTGATAACTCGGTTCTTTCGGGGTTTCTGGAATTCGATAATAATCCCGCAATACATTATTCAATTTAATTCTGGGATAATTATTTTTGATAATAACTTGCAACGGAAATTGAAAAACAAAAGAATTTCCATCAATATTACTTTCTGTATCGACAAGAGTCACTACTACAGGAAATTTGAGATTGTATAGATAACTATAATCAAACATGCAGAGGTTTGCAATAAGAGCATTTATTTCAAAAGTATTTGGCTGCAGTAAACCACGCCCAGGATTGTTGCCAAAATACAATTCCATGGGATATGTTGTTTGATAGTTGAAATTTGCAAGAATTCCGCCATAATCATTTTCTGACTTATATTGGACAAACGAATCAAAAACACCCTGCCTCAATTTTCTGGTATCTTTATCAGATTCCTGTTTTGTGGTAATTGTAATTCTCCCATTATCTGTGTTTGCAATAGTAACGTATGGAATATTTGCTGCAAGCATTTGTCTGACATTTCTTTCCACATCACTATAAAACCAATAAACACGATCTGCACACGGATCAAAATGAAGACCTCCTGCAATAGGAGGAAGATATTCTTTTTTCACCTGGCCATAAGTTGTTAATAAATTTCTTGTTGTTTGTTCCAGAAAAAGTGTGTTCAATTCATGCTCTGCAATTTCTCGTGCCAAAGTATATGTCTGTTTTAAACCAACAGGAACAAGTGCAGCAAACGAATTCTGTGTGGAAATTGTTTCTCCCTGCATAATTTTCAAAGGATACTTGACAGTAATTTCAACACTTTTGTCTGTGATTAACGAAGAAACAGAAAGATTTCCAAATGACTCAACAAGGATTCCTTTATTTCGCAAAGCGTTAAAATCATCAAAACAAATTGGAAGATGTTCACCAATATACAGTTCCAACTGATCCTGAATAGAACCGTCTCCTTTTGTTTGTTTTTCCAGTTCTGGAATAGCAACTCTGTCTATGCCATCATTTTTTTGATAATACCAGTAGAGAATATGTTGTCTACCGTTTGCAAGAAATAGTGCCTCGCTATTGAACGGCAAAAGTTCTATTATTTTTTTTTCCTCATCAGTAAATTCTTCCTGATAAATAAAACCACCATTCTGCCCTGCAAGAATCACTGCTTCTTTTGTGGCATCAACAATGCACTGCTGCACATATGCAGTAACAGGATCATCAGAGAAAACAAAAACAGGTGCTTCTTCAAACGCATATTTGAAATAGAAAATCGTTGCTGTTGTCAATAACAAAACGAGTCCTATGACAATAAAAATAGTAATTTGTGCAGATCGTGAGCTTTTTAAAGAGCTTTCTAATGAATCAATTTTCACAACAACTCCCCTTTTCCTGAACAATGGTGTTTTTTTTGGTTTAGAGATATATAAATGTTTGTGTTTATGAATGTGATTTGTCGACGATACTGTTATGTAAAAGGTGTAAATTGCCATCCGATTTCTTGAGTGAAATATGCAACTTTGATAGGAAACAGAGGAACATTTTTTCTGCCGCCTATATCTATTCACTTTTTCTTTTCCTTGTCTCTTTTTGTCCCCCTTATTCCCATTAAGGGGGACAAATAAGAGGCAAGCGTGCGTTTTCAGGCGGCGGAAAAAATGTATGGCTTAATTTCTTGTG
>JAHFMP010000097.1 GCA_023267795.1 Candidatus Woesearchaeota archaeon
ACACATTGCGTGTTTCTGTTTGTCCACGATCAGGATCATGTGTTGAAGAAACATACGAACTTGATGTTGAAGGAGAAGAACACAGCTTTGTTATCAAAGACGTTGACTTCTCTCCAGGATTAACTGTTGAAGCAGGACGAGCATTGTTAACGACTGTTCGTGTTGAAAACATTGGAGATGAACAAGACGACGAAGGCGTGAAAGTAAAAGTAAGCATTCCTGAACTTGGATTGAGCGCTTCTGACTACCTCGATGAAGTAGATGAAGATGACTCTACATCCAGTGAAGAACTTTACATTAGAATCCCATCTGACACATCTGCTGGCAGCTACGAAGTAGAAGTTAGCGTGACATTTGATGATGGTGATGAAACTGTTACTGAACAATACACATTAACTGTTACAGCAGCTGAAGAAGAAACTGTTCCAGAATCAACAGAAGAACAACCTGTTGAAAGTAAAACAGTTATTACTGTTGGCCCAGAAAGTCAAGACATGACTGCTGGCCAAGGTGGCGCTGTGTATCCAATTACATTAACAAATGCAGCTGGAGAAGCAAAGACCTATGTGGTCAGCGTTTCTGGCTACAACAGCTGGGGAAATGTTAGAATTGACCCAAGCAATGTTGTTGTTCTTGGAGAAGGCGAAACACAAACACTGTACCTCTTTGTTTCTGCTAATGAAGAAGCAAGTGGAAGTTACACGTTTGCAGTTACTGTCAATGCAGGCAGTGAAACATTGAAACAAATGCTTTTGACAGCAAATGTTGAACCTGCTGTTGCGACAGAACAAGAATCTGCTGTTTCCAGCTGGGACAGCGTGAAAAAAGGTCTTGAAGTGGGATTGATTGTTTTAATCATCCTGCTTGTTATCCTTGGACTTATCATTGTTGTAAACAAATTGAGAAGCCAGGATGACGAAGAAGAAAACGAAAAAAGCAAAACGTACTACTAAGTTTTAGTACATATGCTTTTCCTTTCGTTACCCCTTTTTTCTTTTATTTTTTCTTTTCTTGATTTTTCTGATTGATTCTTTTATAGTGAATTGCTTTAATTTTCGGAAGTTTATAGCAATTCACTATATTGGAAATCACATGTTTTTGTTCCGAATATTAATGTGATTTCCTATAGTTGATTTTCAAAATATTTCTTTTATTCTCCCCAGTAATCAACAACTCATTTTCGTAGCATTTATAAGGAGATTCTACTTTCCTAGTCTCTGACGAGTAATACACATTTTATTTTGGGGGATAGAGATGACGCAAACAGGGATGAACCAGCGAGTATTTTCTTTTCTTACTATTCTTTTTATTTTTTGTCTGATGTTTAGCATTCCAGCAACTTCAGAGCAAGTAAAAACAAACTATGTTGGTGCTGCAATTGCACAATTCACTGCATTCAGCAGCTCTGAAGAATCATTCTGCGCAAGCGAACCAAACACAGACAGCACCACCATTATTAATCAAGGAACTGTTCCTGACACCTATTATCTGACTATCTCCTCTTCTGATCCTCTTGTTGCCTCTTGGATTAAAGTTGGACAAACAAGTATTGCTTTGCAACCTGGCCAAGAACAACAAATCTACTTGTACATTACTCCTCCTGCAGATGCGATTGGATCATATACCTATACTGTTACAATCACTTCTCTTTATGATTCTGTCAAACAACTAGAGAAAACATTTCATGTTGGAAAATGTCCAAACATTGCAATGAACGCATATGTCACGCAGCAAGAAACCTGTCCATGTAGCACTGGCGTGTATGTTTTTGAAATTGCAAATAGTGGAAGCAATGCTGAAACATATGATCTCTGGCTTACTGACATAGATCCTGCATATTATGTACTTTCTGAAAATACAGTCACCCTCGTTGCTGGAGAAACCAAAGATATCTATGCGTATGTGCGAATGGCATGTTTTGTCTATGGCGATTTTTCATTTACCATGACATCGCAAACACGCGGCAGCAGCTATACTGCAACAATCCCTCTGTCTCTTCACATTGAACAAGGATGTTATAACTACAACATTGCATTAGGAGAAGCACTTGTTTTTGATGAAAATATGCCAATAGAAGTTACGTTTACAGAAACAGAATCAACAGAGTATATTCTTTGTCAGGAAACTCCTGCAATTATTCCTATTAAAATTCAAAATCCAAGCAGCATTATGAACGAGTATCATATTGCAATAGAAGACGCTGAAGAATGGATTACTCCTGCAGAACCATACACTCGACTCACAGGAATGCAAGAACATATTACAAGTGTTGTTGTCAATAGTGGCGCTGCTGCTCCTGGTTTGTACTCAGTTGCATTAAAAGTAGATACATTGCGCGGTGATCTGGAAACAGTTCTGCCATTCACTGTTGAAGTACAGGACTGCAGTGCAGATAAAGGAATGGCTGCATGGCTTCAATGGTCATTGCTCTCTCTTCTTTGTGTTATTGTTCTTGCTATACTTGTTGTTGGTGCATTTTTATACAAAAAAAAAGAGTTACAGTTGTTACAATGGCTCAAGAAACACAAAAAACTTTTGTGGATTATAATACCATTACTTTTATTATTCCTTATTGTTGCATTATTTTCATATCCCATTGTCCATGAAAAGTATGCACAAACATCTGCTGTTGCAAAAGAAGGTGCAGCTGCTATAAAACAAGCAACTCCAACTGTACCAACACTATTTTATAATTGGGTAACTGTACTGATTATTATTGCATTGCTTTTGCTTCTCTGCTTCATTGTTTGGTGGTTTAAAATCAGAAAAAAACATAAGAAGATAAAAAAAACAATAAAGGATAATAAAAAGCGTGTATTTTTCACAGCAGAACGTCAGGAAAAAATAAAACCTGTCTTGAAGTGGCTCTGGATTATATTTTTACTGCTTTTGCTCTTGACTGGATTGGGCACTGGACTTTATTTCCTTTATCAGAACTATAAAGAAGATGCTTCCAAATTTTTAGAGCAGAATGAAACTGTTGCTCAACATCCATCTGAAGAATCTGAAATAGAGGAACTCAAAACGCAGATCTCAGAAAAAGAACAACAAATTTCAGACCTTGAAGAGCAACTCATGAAAATAGCAGAAGAAGCTGCACAGAAAGATTCTATAACAACAGAACAGGAACAAGCATATCAAGAGCAAATCATTACACTTCAAAAGCAAATTGAAGCACTTGAGAAACAGCTTCAGGAATTGCTCAACAGAGAAAAGAACATTCTTGAAACAATTAATGGAATGGATACAAAAATAAATGCTGTCACTACTCATGTAAATGATGTTGATAAAAAGATTCAGAACATTGAAGAACAAATAGAAGCACTGCAAAAGCTCATTGCAACACTTTCTCTTGAAAAACAACAGATAAATGAAACAGCAGAAATAGTTAGTGATACTATCCAACAGGAAATAGACGTGCTTGAAGAAGAAAAGCAAAACCTTGAAGAAATTATTGTGCCTCCTATTCCTGATGATAATTTTAAAACAGTTCTTGCATTTGACGTGAGTTTAAGCACACAGATTATAGAAAACGGAAAAAGCAGATTTGAGAGAGGCATTGAAGCAGCAACAAAATATATCCAAGAAAAAGGAACTTACACTATCATGATTGTTGGAAAGAATGCTATCATTATCAAACGAGATATTGATGGTGAGAGAGCATTAAAGACTCTCATCACTCTAAGACCTCTTGACACACAATCCAATCTTGGCAATGCATTATATGATGCTGCAGATGACCTTAACAGACAACAGGGAAGAATCGTACTTATCAGTGACCTCCAAACAACTGACGGAACAGATATTTATGCTATCCGCGATGAATTAGAATCACAAGGTATTGATGTTGTCTTTATTAATATTGCAGCAAAAAAAAATGAAAGCCGAAAAACACCTGAAACAACACAAGAACAAGCTTCTGAAATAATAGAAGAGTCTCAACAAACTTCTGCCATATCAGAAGAATCTCGACAAGAAGGACAAAAACCGTCCTTTGACGTAGAAAGCCAGACATCAGGAAGTTTCTTTATTGAAATACCAAAAAATACAGTATATTCAATTAACTTAAACAAATACTTTACAGACGCTGATGGAGACCAACTATTTTATGATGTTATCCCAGGTGAACATCTTTCTGCTACTATTCAGGAAAATATTGTAACACTTACTCCTGAAAAAGACTGGGAAGGAGAAACAACTGTTGTCTTTACAGCAGAAGATGGAAAAGGAGGAAGTGTACGCAGTCCTGCAATTAGAGTAACTGTTCTTGCAATAGAAACAGATAAAAAAGAAAAAGAAAGCATGACAGAAACAAAAGAAACAGGTGATAATTTTGGAAAGTCGTATGTTCCATGGATTATTCTTGGCTCTATCATATTTTTGATTCTTTTCTCTCTTGTTGTTGGTGCTTTTGCAAGAAAATTCCACCAGGAACCATATATCCCTCCAGAACAAACAGAAGAACACGAAAAAAAGAAGAAAGAATAATAATTAACTATTTAAACTCTTCAATACGCTTTTCTATTCTATGGGGACATAGTTCAACCTGGCTAGAACAACCGCCT
>JAHFMP010000098.1 GCA_023267795.1 Candidatus Woesearchaeota archaeon
ACATCCTTAAATGTGATTTTCGGCTTTTTAACAGAACCAAAGGAAGCAACTGTTGTTGATTGTGCAACAGGCAATTCTTGTGCTTTGAGATAGAGAAGAGTTGCTTTTTCCAGAAATATTTTTTCATTTGCTTTGTCTATTTTTGAAAGTTGTAAATAATTTTCTGCTGCATCTAAATAGAGCGATCTTGCTTTTGCTTTGTCACTGCAATTCTTTGCTTGTTGTTCAATTTTTTGTGCTTCTTGAAGATTCATGATTTTCACACTCTGACTTCTTTTTTACACCAACAGATTTATTTTTTATTATTTTTATTTTAAATTGGGTACATCACCATATACTGCAATTGTTGTGGTGTGGCGGTTTGTTGTCTGGCTTCTTCAATCATCTGCTGCAAAAAATTTCTTTGAACAGCAACTGCATTTTGCGTATCAAGCGCGTCATCAATTGTTTTTGTGGGCAGTGCAACATCGTGAGGCTGATCGAATAATTGTGCATTTTCAAAAGGTAGCTTCGATCTTCCTTCAGCTGCAGTATTTTTTGTTGATGTGATTTTTGAAACATACGTATCTGTAGTTGTATATTCTACACCATATCTTGGATTTGTGGCATAGGAAGCTACAACAAGCGGATTATAATTTCTGAGCCCTGCATAATTTCCACCACTATACAAAGAGCTGCCACTCATAAGATAACTTCCTCCACTGCCAAATCCAAAATCATGCGGACAACTTCCTCCATCTAAATGACATGCCATTTTTTGTTTGTTCTCAATATCACGATTATTCCCACTAGGATAATCTTATCATAGTATAACAAACAAAGGCATTTGAGAATTTAAAGAAATCCTAAGAAAATAACAACATCATGAGACAATTTTGTCATATAAACAAAAAAACGTAATGGAATATAAGCAGCAAATCTAAATAAATTTAAAGAGTAAGAAATACACGCAATAAATGAATAAGATCAATTGCCTTGTTATTATTGAAGCAATAATAATTCTATTTTTACTTTTAGGAATTATTTTTTTGTGGTCAAAGGAGACAAAGCCAGAAATCAATGAAAATCAATTACTCTCTTCAAGAATTTATTATAAACTTTTAGAGCCGAAAAGCTATCTCATTTTGAATTATGATCCACTGAAAGAAAAACTTAGTGAATATCTAAAACAAAATAATCTCACTGTCTCTGTTTATGTTGAGAATTTAAGAGATGGAGCGAGTATGGGAATTAATCAAGATATTACGTATTATCCTGCGAGCATGAATAAAGTGCCGATAGCAATTTTGATCATGAAACAAGTTCAGGAAAATAAACTGTATTTAGATACAGTGCTTCCTATCACTAATGAAGAGAGAGATGCCTGGTGGGGAACTCTTTACAATGAATCTGTAGAAGAATTACCAGTTTCTGTACTTTTAGCAAAGATGTTGCAGGAATCAGATAATACCGCGTTTAATGTGTTAAGAAAAAACATAAACCTTGAAGAAGATATTTTTGTTCTTGAGAAGTATTATGGATATTATGATAAAAATACAGAACATAATGCAAATGACACTCTCAATGTTGCAAATACACTGAGTTTTTACAATATATATTCAAGCTTATATTTATCAACAACACTTGAACCTAAAAATTCAGAATACATTTTAGAGTTGCTCACAAACACATCATTTAATATAAATAAAATTGCCGGACTCCCTGAAAATGTTACTGTTGCCCATAAATTCGGGGTTGTCAGTGATGATAAAGAGTATTATCTTCATGATTGTGGAATTATATATTATCGCGAACTTCGAATATTTTATTGTGTTATGACGAAAGATATGGAACCAAAAATTGCTGCGAAAGTGATAGGCAAGATTGTCCATGAAATATATGTTTATTCTTCTGAAACCAGAACAGAGTTAGATACTTATAAAGAAACAATCAAGTGAGCGTATTTGGGCGGCGGAAAAATCAGAACAATATTTTTGTCCTCTACTAACTTACAAATTTACTCCTTTCCTGTAACAACCATGACAACTTTTATAAATTAAAGAGCATTCCAACGATGCTATGTCACAAGCACCAACACAATACAAAGATCAAAAAAACTATCAGATAGCTTCTGCACCTGATGTCGAGCATTTGCCAAAGGTCAAAGGCTGGGATTTTGAAAAAGAATTTGATTTCCAGCAATTTATCCAACAATTTGCAACAACTGGCTTTCAGGCAACGCATTTCGTAAAAGCAGTTGAGATTGTGAAACAGATGCAAGAAGAAAAAGAAAAATGCACGATCTTTCTTGGATATACTTCCAACATGGTAACTTCTGGCATTCGTGACATTATCAAATATCTTGTCAAACACAAAATGGTGCATGTTTTGGTAACTACTGCTGGCGGAGTTGAAGAAGACATTATCAAATGTTTAAAGCCATTTGCGATTGGCGTGTTTAATGTCAGCGGTAGAAGCATGTATGAAAAAGGAATCAACCGCACAGGAAATATTTTCATTCCTAATGATCGCTATTTATATTTTGAAAAATTCATTAATCCTTTTTTGGACAAATTGTATAACGAACAGAAAGAAAAAGGAATTATTCACAATCCAAGTGAGATTGCAAGAGAGTTAGGAAAAGAGATTGCAAATGAGCAAAACAATGAAGATTCTATTTTATACTGGGCAACAAAGAATGATATTCCGGTTTTTTGTCCTGCAGTATTGGATGGTTCTTTTGGTGATTTGGTCTATTTCATGAAGCAACGATATCCTGATTTCAAAATCGAAATTGCAGGTGATACAAAAAAGATTGTGGATCTTGGGTTGAATGCAGAAAAGTCTGGAGCAATCATTTTAGGTGCAGGCGTTGTCAAGCACACCATTTTGAATGCAAACATTTTTCGTGATGGCTTGGATTATGCAGTCTATATTAATACAGCAGATGAATTTGACGGCTCTGATTCCGGTGCGATGACAGAAGAAGCAATTACATGGGGAAAGATTAAAACTACTGCACAGCATGTGAAAGTGCATGGAGATGCAACTATTTTGTTTCCATTATTGGTTGCTGCGACGTTTGGAAAAAAGCAAAAAGCAAAAAGCTTAAAAGAATAGAAAGAATAGAGACATCCATGAAACGCATCTTTGCATTAAGACACGCAGAAAAAAATATTCTGACAGGCAGCATTACCAAAAAAGGAGAAGAGATGTGTCATGAATTGCAGCGAATACTCCCTACATTTGCATTTACTCTTTGTTCAGAAAAAAAAAGATGTTATGAAACTGCACTGCATCTTGTCAATACAGAACCACAGGCTGATGCTCGTGCGAATATTGAACATGATACAGGCACAGAATTAGTTGCACTCATCAAAGAAACACTGAAAAAGTTGAAAGATAACGAAAATGCACTTATTGTAACACATAAACCATGTTTAATTCCTGCATTTATCCTGCTACAAAAAAAGAATTCTCAAGAAGAAACACCACATTTTGGCTCATTGCAGGGATTTATTGTGGATGAGAAAATGAAAGTTAAAAGGATTTGATTGTTCAAGAAAATCAAAGAGTTCACGATAACCCAACCATCGCAAGCGATGGGGTATTTCCAACAACTCAAAAGTCAACCATCTGCCCCAATAGTGCGTCAAAAAGAGGACTTATGAGGCAAAGCCTTTTTTCACAAAAAATATAAAAACAAACATTGTCCTATATTAAGAATTAAGAAGGGAATTATATGAAACCAAGTGATACAAGAAAACCAGAACATCCAATAAATCCGTTACTCTTAGACAGATGGTCACCGCGAGCAATGTCAGGAGCGTCAATAAGTAAAACAGAATTGCTCCAACTCTTTGAAGCAGCAAAATGGGCACCGAGTTCGTACAATAATCAGCCGTGGAGATTTGTGTATGCAGAAAAAGAATCTTCACACTGGAAAAATTTTTTTAACTTGTTAGTTGAATTTAACCAGCAGTGGTGTAAAAATGCAGCAGTCTTAGTTGTTGCCCTCTCACGCAAAAACTTCGCGTCCAACGAAAAACCAGCACGGACACACTCCTTTGATGCTGGCGCCGCATGGGAAAATCTTGCACTACAGGGAACAACAATGGGTCTTGTTGTTCATGCAATGGAAGGATTTGATTATGACAAGGCAAAAAAAGAGTTAGAGATACCTGATGAATACAACGTTGAGGCAATGATTGCAATAGGCAAGCCTGGAAATAAAGCCGATTTGCCAGCGGCAATACAAGAACGTGAATATCCAAGTGATCGGAGAAAACTTGCAGAGACGATTTTTGAAGGAAGATTCTCTTATTAGCTGACGAAAAACAGGTTCTGCGCACGTGAAAGGGCACTTAAAATTAGCGACGTTGTGAATAGCAACTTAATCACTTTATAGTAGCTTTAAAAATCGAAAGCGTTATAAATCAACACATTTTCCCTATCACACATTATTCATAGTTATCGGAGGCGTAAACAGGATGAATCCAAATCTTGACATGCTGGTTCAAAGAACAAATGCAGGCCTATACATTGTAACCTATGGCCGAAATGAAG
>JAHFMP010000003.1 GCA_023267795.1 Candidatus Woesearchaeota archaeon
CAATTAAAATGTATTGGAATTCTGCTATAGATAATTCTGTTGTTTATCCAAAATTCTTTATACTTTCCTATTCTGCAATACTCTTCTTGCAAAGATTTCAAGCAAGAAGACAGCCATTGCTGCTGCAAGTATGTACCAATCAATTGCCATCTTTTCCAGTACTTTGACTTTAGAGTCGCTCTTTACTTTGGAGATAATGCCATTCACATTTTCTGGACTAAAAATAACTCCGTTAGTATGTTCCACAAGCCTCTTCAGTGCTGCTTCATTATATCCAACATCCTGATACTCATCCTCATAATTCACTGCAAATGGCGTGTTCATTATTTCATCAAACCCTGTTTTTGCAGGAATCAAACGGCACTCGTAATGATTCTCAATTGCAAGGAATGTGCATCTGCTTGTTCTTGGATATGTTGGTCCTTTATACTCTACTTTGACTTCTTTTCCAACAAAAGCTTCCCCTACTTCTACATAGGTTGCTTTTTTTCTGTTTGGATCTCCAATTGCCCAGTCAAAAATCCTGTATATCAGCGGCTGATTGATAGGTTCCACAATATCCTTTGCCCATTCATAGCCATCATCTGTTGTGATTGCAACAACTTTATTGTAATTATTCACAGTAACAATTGGCAATCCTGTTCCTGTTGTTATTAATTGAACACCGCTTGGGGAGATAGTAATTTTATTCTCTCCTGTGACAACAGCATTCAAAAAAAGATCAGAAGTAATGTAGTGATTATAATTTGCGATGATCAATGCTTTTTCAAACAATGAATTTAAGCTTGCATAAGAATCAATATACATTCCAGCACCTAAAGAGCTCAAATATTTTCTTACTTGTTTGAGGACACCATCATCAAGATCAGAGCTATGGAAGTCATAGGCATGAACACGAACATTCATTTTTCGCAATTCTGCAATTTCATTGACTGCCTTTGGCAGATATTTAGTGCCATGGATATTTCCATCTGAAACAATTATAATGTTATTGTTGCCTTCAACACCTGTCAGCATTTCTCTTGCAACTTTCAAACCAGTATCAAGTGCTGCTGGCCTTAGCCAAAGCGTACCATCAATTGTCGAAATATCCTGAAAATCACTCATTGCCTGTTTCATTGCATCTCCCTGACTTGCAGGAGATAATGGATAAATAATGTGGCCTGCATAAGAGAAATCAGCAACACCTATATTGACTGGTTCTTTTCTTTGTTTGAGGATATCAATAAGCGCTGCTGCAACCTGCTCTGTTTCAGTCATTGATAATTGAATAACTCCAGACATGTCAACAAGAATGATAAAGTTAAACGTTGCATTTTTTTCATCTGTTGTTCCAGCCTTGACAGGAAGCAATAGATCAAGTTCACTTGGTCCATGGAACGAGTTTATTCCACCAAACACAACAAGGCCATTGCCATCATCAGTATATTCCTCAAGCATTTTTGACTGCTGCTCTGTCACGTCATGCATCACGTCATTTATTTCAACTGCAAAATACTGAGATACCTCTGATGGCAGGGAATCAACTATTGTTACATCATAACGCTCTGGTAAAATGCTATCTAATTCAGAAGCACGATACCCTACAGAAAGTATTTTCGGTTTTTCAACTATTTCCACAACTTTGTACCACTCATTGTTTTTGGAGAAATAATCTTCTCCATCAAGTGTTGCAATAATTTTATGATAGCCAAGAGCATCAAATTTGTGCTTAAGATTCATGATTTGAGTACTTGTTTGTGCGTCATAGATAGGATATCCGTCAACAGTAATATGTACTCTTGTTTCTTTTTTCATATTATCCAGAATTACTGTAAAATAATATTCTGTATCAACAATTCCAGATATAGGGCCCTTTATTTTTATTGCTGCATCTTCTTGTTCATTGCCAAGCTCAATTGCGTTAATAGTTGTGTTAAATTTTTCTGCATACGCTGCAAGATCTATGAAGTTCATGGAATCATGCGCATTATTGCCGTCTGTGAAAAGCAAAAGATTGCCATACTGAAGCTGACGGAATATTGCATCGCCTAGTTTGGAATTTGTGGACGACCCGATAATAATTTCTGAAACAGGAACTTTTTCCTCAAGAGCTGTTTTCAGGCTTTCTGCATCAACAGAAAAAAGATTCATTGAAGTGGAATTGTCCAAAAGCAGCATAATTCTCGGATCCCCTTCTGAAAGTGTTTCTTCAGAATAAAAAGGGCCAGCAATGCTAAAAACAAGCAATGTAAGAATAATTGTTCTTGTTATCATGACAAGGACGCGCATTTTCCAAATATGCCGAAGCTCTTCTTTTGGAATTTTCATGAAATTAAAGAAGGTGATTCCTGTTGAAACAAGAATAAGTGGAATTGCCAACCACAAATATTCTGGATATTCAAATTGAATGACTGAAAAAAGTGTGAATGCGATTAGAAATCACCTCTTGTTTTGACATACAACAATTCGAGGAATAAAAGTACAATCAATGCAGCAATAATGATTTTTGTCAGCGATTGTTTGGAACTTATTTTTTCTTTTTCTTCTTCCAATGCTTTTTCAAATTCTTGATTTACATAATCAATGTTTGATTCTATTGTATTCAAAAGATTCACTGCAACATGTTTGTTCTGATAAGTGTAAATCCCTATTTCATCGAATTCCACACTCGCTGCTTTTTCTTCTTTTCCTGACGGATGGATGACAGGTATTTCAGTATCAAACACAACTTTTTCTCCTATTTTGTAATTCAGTGTTTCAACAGTATCTTTTCCAATTACATAATCAATAAGCTGCAGCCAGAACAAAGGATATGTAACATCATACTTAAATGTACTATTGCTTTCAAAAATTCCATAATAAACAACTGTCCCTTCTCCATAACTTCCTATTGCAACAAGAGGAACATTATCACTTGTTGATGCAAGAGTCAAAGTATTTTCTTTTGCTTTTGTTTGCATATATTTGTCCACGCTTGTGATCGAAACACCAGTTGTTACTGCAGTAAGTACATTCTGCATTGTCACATCAGTCTTTCTATTTACTACAGAATTTTCTGCAAAGACAACAGGCAAGGCATCATCAAGATTCAGTTGTTGAAGATCATCCTGTGCTGTGACAATGAGTGTTGCACCTTCACTAACAGCTTCTTTAATTCTTCCGACAACAGAGCCTGGAAGATTTGCAGTATCAACCTCTGTAAGAATGATCACATCATGATCCACAACAGGCATTACAGGAGGTTCTCCTTTTTCTATTATTGCTTCTTCATTCCAGATTTCTGCATATGCCTGCATAACTGGATAAATAAAGCTTTTTGGGTTGTTTGTAATCAAAAGCACTTTTGTTTCTTTTTTCTCAGGAATACTGAGAAGTACATAATTATCTTTCATAAAATCATCATCATATTTTAGCGTAATGTTATTGATGCCTTCACGCTGGCCAAATGTGATTTTCTCCTGCCAATTTGCAGGAATTTCTGCATGATGCTCCTTGCCATTAATATCCACATCAACTGAAGCAGGTTCATCATTATAATTTTGGAGTGTCACAATAGTTTCATTGTCTACTGTCAACATTTCCACTATTCCAACATTATCTGCAGACTCTCTTATAGGAATAAATTCCACTTTGTGGCCCTTTGCCTCAAGTGATTTTTTTGCGATATACGGATCAAGGGGATCTGTATTGATAAAATCACTGATAACAATAATTTTTCCTGTTTTGTCCTGAAGAATATCATCTGCTGCAAGAACACTTGACCCAATAGAGGATATTGCACTTGTTTGCGGAATATAATTTACAATATCCAAAGCATCATTTTTATCTCCGTCGCGCAGCACAATAAATGGCGCATTTTGTATTAGAATAATGCTTATTTTTCCTTCAAGATTGTCTTTTGCTTCACTGATCGCATCCTTGAGCCGTGTTCCCAAGCCGCTTTCTGTGGACATGCTTGCACTGTTGTCAATAACAAGTACTGTATGTTCTGCTGCAACATCTGATTCAGTGTTATAATAAGGATGCATTGCAGCAATTGTCATGAGAAGAAGAGCTAAGAAATGAAAAAGAATAAGAATATCGCGCAGCAATTTCTTAAGAAATGAATTGCTTTTTTGGGTCCGCATTTCCCGAATTAAAAACATTAATGATGGAACAACCTTTTCACTTGGTTTTGGCTTGATCAGATACAGAAGAATAAACAGGATAATCCCAAAAAATAGCCATGCGCCTGCGAGGTTGTCGAAATACTGAAAAAGATTCAGAGGATTCAATGCCATACATATTTTTCTATAATTTGGATATTATAAAGTTTGCTTTTGTCGTAAAATCAATTCATTTTGACTACTCCATCTTCTTCAACTGTTCCTTTTGTTCTTTGTTTTTGCGATGCTCGGAAAGGCGCTCTAATGAAGAAACAGGCATTCGTGTAGTTGTAGGTGTATGTCGTTTTGCTGCTGGCTGTTGCACAGAATGCTTTTGCGGCGCAATTGGTTTTCTGTCAATCTCTTCTCGTAAATAGTGCAGCATACCATTTTGGGAAGATGCAGAATGCGAAGCTTGTGAATGATACGGCTCTTTTGGAAGTGCTGCACCTATTTTTGCTACATGAATCTGGTCTTCCACAAAATGCTCTTCTTTTTCCAGTATTTTTTTCTGTTTTTTGTCCTTTATTCTCACAACAATCTCATCTTTTCCTTTTTTTGAAAATGCACAGACAATTCCACAACTCAAAAATGCAAGCACTGCATTGAGAACAAGGATCATATCACTGCCTGGAACAGTTCCGAGAAATCCATATTGAATACCTCCAAGAAATGCACCTAGTGTCACGAGCACTGCAAAAAGTGGAAGTGCGACAATGAGCTTTGAAGAAGAAAGGAAAAAGTATACTGCATTGATGAGAACAAATGCAAAAAATGCAGGAAAAAAATTTGGGAGAATTTTTACAATAGAGGTATCTGTTGCAATACTCAAAAATACAAGAAAAGCAAAAATCAGGAACAGTGTGACAGATGCAACAATTTGCTGTGGAAATTGAATTACTGAATATTCTTTTCTATAATCCACTACTTTCCCCTCTGAAATAATCATAATTGCTTCATCCACTACTTTTGGATCATGGCCGTAATTAACAAGCGCTTTTTTTATTCCTTCCAGAGAATAGCCTATTTTGTGTTCCTTGACAATATAATCTATGAGCAAGCTCTGAACATAAATGCGCAGTTCCTCATCAAGATCATGCACACTGTACATTGTTGTTTTCTTTTTTGGAAGTGCAGAAAGATCCAACTGATGAAGAATTTCCTTGACAAGGTATTTTTTGTAGCCGAATTTCAGCAGTGCTTTTTTGATGTCATCGAGTGCATATCCTTGTTCTGCCTGAAATAAGATGTACTCAGACAAGTGCTGTTTCATATACATATCATCGAAAAGTGCATTCATAATCTTTTTTTGACAAAAAGAGGTTTATATAATTTTGCAAATAAAACCAAATAAACAATAACTTTAAAAGTATTTAGTGTGTTATAAGAAGAGTATGGAAAAAAGTAACGAACACGAAGCGTATTTCCATGAACAGCAACCAGGAGATGTTGTTCATATATTTCTTCATGACAATAAAGTTTTGACAGGAACACTTCTTCCCAGACCAACACTCCATCTCACTGAAGAAGAAATGTACACATTGAAACTCAAAACAGGCTATAATATTGGCATCAAAAAAAGCAGCATAAAAAAAATAGAGATTTTGGAGAAGTATAAAGTTCCTGAAATCAAAACAAAAAAATATGAACCACAAAAAGGACTTCCTACTGTTGCGATCCTATCTATAGGGGGTACAATCTCATCTCGTATTGATTACAGAACAGGGGGAGTGTATGCAGACTATACTGCAGAAGATTTTGTTGAAATGTGTCCTGAAATTTCAGAATTTGCAAACATACATCCCAGAAAAGTGATGAGCGTGATGAGTGAAGACATGCTTTCTTCTGATTGGATAGAACTTGCAAAAATTATTCATGACGAACTTCAAACAGATGTTGCAGGAGTTGTTGTGACAATGGGCACTGATATTTTGCACTTTGTGACTGCTGCAATGAGCTTTTTCCTAGGGCATATCAACAAACCAGTGGTGTTTACTGCTTCGCAGCGCTCTATTGATCGGGGAAGCACTGATGCATTCATGAATCTTATTTGTGCGGTGCGTGCTGCTGCACAATTTGATGGTGCAGAAGTAATGACTTGCCTGCATGGAACAACAAATGATGATTATTGTTTATTGCTTCGTGGCACGAAAGTACGAAAAATGCATACTTCCAGACGAGATGCATTTAGGCCAATCAATGTCACTGCACTTGCAAAAGTTTTTGTGAACAAACCACTGGAAGTATTGCATGGTGAATATAGGAAAAGACATAATGGAAGATTTTCTCCTGCTATACATTTTGAAGACAAGGTTGCATTTATTACTATTGTTCCAAACATGGAGCCTGATATTATTGATTTTTACATGCGAAAAGGATATAGGGGCATTGTCATTGCAGGAACTGCACTTGGCCATGTCAATACTTGGACAAAAAAAAGCATGATTCCTTACATTAAGAAAGCAACAGATGCTGGTATTGTTGTAGTCATTGCAACACAAACAGTGTATGGTGCAGTGCATCCGTATGTTTATACGAATTTACGAAAAGTTTCTTTGGAAGCAGGAGGCATTTACGTGCATGACATGCTGTCAGATGTTGCGTATATTAAATTAGGCTGGGTGCTCGGACAGACAAAAAGTTATGACAAAGCAAGAGAGCTTATGCTGACAAATGTTGCAGGCGAATTATGTGAAAGAACGCATGTAGATACGTTTTTGAAGTAAAAACAAAACTATATATATTGTAATGCACCAAAAACTATTCATGAAAAAAATGAATGTTAGTGTTTTTGTTAAGGCACAATTTTCTGTCGAATACCTCTTTGTCATTGCATTTGCAATGAGTGTTGTGCTGATTACTGCGTATGTTTTTTTTATGCAATCCAGAGAAACGAATGAAGAACAACAATTTGCAACTGTAGAAATCATTGCACGAGATGTTCTTTCCAACGCAAAAAATGTTTATTATGCTGGCCCATTGTCCAAAAAAACACTCCGCTATACAATGCCAGAAATTGTTGAAAATATTTCTGTCAGTGGTGATAATGCGCTTATCTTTACTGTGACAAAAGAAGGTGCAACATCTGAACTTACTTATTATTCAGATGTTCCTATCAAAGGATATTTTCCCTCTTCACAAAGCTATACACAACAAATAACACACATTCTTGTTTACAATAATGAAACATATAGCATGATTTGCTCTGAAGAGTTTGGGTGTTAAAGAAAATTTTGCAAAGTTCTCTAAAAGCTATTTACACAGACAATCAGGACATGCACTTAGTGTTACTTCTGTTGCTGACCGCTGCACCTCAAACTTTCTTGTTGTTTCATTAATCTCTTGCAGGCAAATTGAACCATTTACTTTATGCGAAAATCCTCTCGTAAAATCTTTTCCCAAATAACTGATTGCTATTGTTCCTGATGTGAAATTTAAAGAATAATTTTGGCCTTCAATAGTTACAGGAAGCGCAAACACACGAGAATAGCCAGGAATTGCGCCTTTTGCAAATGTCACTTCATCTTCAATAATTCCTAAAACAGCATCCACTTGCTGATTTCTGCTTTCCTGCATCACGTCATGAAGCTTGTTTGCAAACAACACAAGTAATCCAAGCACAACAAACAATCCAATGACCATAGACAACAAAAACTCAAATGATACTTGCGCCTTATTCTTGTTATACATTCGAATTATCTTAGCATTATTTCTATATAATCTTTCCGCCTTTACGAGAAACTATGCAGAAATTTTGAGAAACTCTGTAAAATATTCAGAGAACAAAGAAAAATTGCGGAATGGAGAAAATAAAAAAGAGGGATGCCGTATGAAAAAAATAATACAGAATCAGAAAGAGTACAAAAAGAAAGATATAGCGCTGTTTACTATGCTGCGCAAGAACAGCAGAATGAGTTTGACAGATATCAGCAAAGCAACGCAAATTCCTGTTTCTACTGTGTATGAACGTTTGCGGCAATATTATGGCAAAGTGATAAAAAAATACACTGTTCTTCTTGATTTTGTACAGCTTGGATACAGCACGCATGTCACATTTTTTTTGAAAGTCAAAAATAAGCATAAACAACGGCTGCTTATGCATATACAGACACAGCATAATGTCAACAATGCGTACTGCATTAATAATGGATTTGATCTTTGCTGCGATGCAGTATTTAGAAACCTTCACGAATCAGAGGCATTTGCAAAGCATCTTGAAGAAGAGTATAACATTTCAAGGATACAAAGCTACTACATTCTTGCTGAAGTGAAAAGGGAAGGATTCTATCTTCAGCCAGCTGTTGGATGGTTGTAGTATTTTTTTATTTTTTAGAAAATTATATATAACTGTATCACAAAAAAGAATGCATGAAAAAAATGCTGATGTTATTTTTTATGTGCAGTGTTTTTGTTTTTAGCATTGTTTTTACAAAAGTTATCTCTGCTGTTACTGATCCAGGTACAATTGCTGGTATCACGATTGGAGACACAAACCTCACCTGCGGAGAAGAAGATGATATCTGTCCTTCTGATTATGCAAATTGTTCCTCTTGTGTCATTGGAAGTGCAGTTGATGACCCTGATTGCTGCACAGACAATGCCTGTGGATGGGGATGCACTAATGCAGGTGTTGTTTGTGGGGATTCTGATGATGAAATATGGAGTGATGAAACAGACAGTGAAGGAGATACAGTTTCTGACAGCAGTGCTGAAGACTGTTCAGGAAACTGCACAGCAGGAACAGAAAATGTGATTGATGATGAAAATAATCCTGCCTGTGTTGATACTTACTATAATGGAACAGTTAATAGCTATGATGCATCAGAAAATTGCGCTGAAGACGGAATTGTGTTTATGCCGTATTCTCAAACCTCAAATATCTGTGCAGAGGAGAGAAGCTGTAGAGATACAGATGATGATGGAGATAGAGAGGTATGTGATGGTGGAAACTGGCATGACCCTGATGAAAGTGAAACATACTGCACTGCAGCAGAAGGTGTTTGGACAACTGGCACAGGCACTGATACATTCAAAGATGATTATGATGGAAACTTAAGCAACGGCTATTGTGATGGCGATGATGGATACAAAGTTACTGGCGCAATTGTTGCAGAAACATACAGAGGAAGCAGCTATTGTGAAGCTGCAGATGGAGTTATTGTGAGCATCAAAAATATTACAAACACAAGCCGTGTGTATGATACAGCTACAACTGCATCCTCTTCTTCTTGGTCAGAAACAACAACATGCCATCAGGATAGTGCTGATAATTCAGTAGGATCATATACAGTAACACTTGAACCTGGGAAATATTATCTTGTTGCAGAAAAAGAAGGATATAACACAGTTACACAAACAATTGATCTCAGCAGCATGAGCAGTGATCAGGAACACAGCTATTTTTGGATGTATTATAACGACGAATGTCAATCTGACTGCACGAAAAATGACAAAATCTGTTATGCAGCATGCGAAGGAGTAAATGGATGCAATTATTCATCCTATGCTGGAACAAGCATTGCTGATTATTGCGATGGATTGCAAAAAGGATACAGATATGTGCTTACTGAAGAGATTGATGCAGCAAGCAACAGCATCTATGGGTCTGAAGTGTATTGCTGCAATACTGAACCACAAGAATATGTACGAGATTATTTTACAAGCGATGATGCAGAAACAAACTGCGTTGAGAACATTATTTCAAGAGAGAAAGGATTTTTTCTCACAGGAGAATGGGCTATATTCCATTTTGTGCTGTTCAGTGAGCCGCATCCTGAAAAATCAGATGCCTGCAAAAGCCTCTATGCTAACTTTGCCTGTGAAGTCTATGGAGAAGCATTTTGCTAGAGAGAATCGGGAGAATCTTGACAAAAGAAAAAATGCGAAAAAAGATAAATGAAAAATGAAAAATCAGGACAAACAGTAACACTTGATCTCATTATAGGCGTTACTATCTTTATCACTGCCATTGTTCTTTTTTATTATCTTTTTGGTATTGATGTTACAAAAACAGAAGAAGAAGATGCAGCAGCAAAAATAGTGGAGGCACTTGACAGTAACTCTTATTTTGGGGACGGAGAATTAGATAGCGATGAAGTAGAAGCACTTTCCAAGATGAATTGCACAGAAATAAAAGAATTTTTCAACACGAATAAAAATATTTGTATTTATGCAACTGACAAAACAGGCCACATTATTGATCTCAATAACAAAATTGCAGTAGGCTGTCCCGGAATTCAAATTAAAGATGTTATTTGCGGCATGGAGAGTTGACAATAGGATGTTTTCTCGATTATTCCGGATATTTAAAAAAGGTAAGAAAATAAAAATTTGAGAACACATAACATATAAATACTGGCAAATGAAGAGAATACTAAAAAGAGGTCTTTTTTATGAAGAATAGGAAAATTATGAAAAATATGAAAAAAATTATTCTTTTTTTTATATTCGTTATTCTGTTCTTGAGTTTTTCTTTTTCTATCTTTGCAGCATCCTACGAACAAACTGCTGCTGACATTGGTCCTGGTGTTTTTGCTGATGGAAGTTATTATTTTTCCAGTACAGTGTATCTTGGAACAGATGACGATCCTGGTTTGGCTTCTGCTTATGATCCTTCTGTTTACATTTCCAATGGAGACAATAACTATGGCTTATATGTAAAGGAAGAGGATGGTGAAGCAGCAATATTTGCGTATGCAACAAGCACAGATGCAGAAGCTGTCTTAGGGGCATCTGTTGATGGAAGAGGAGTCAAGGGAACAACACAATCATCTGACAGCAGCAATGCAGGTGTTTATGGATATGCAGATAGTGGTGCTTCTGGCGTGATAGGTTATGATGCAAGTGGAAGTGGTATTGGAGTAAAAGCATATTCCTCAAAATACGGATTCTATACAAGCGGTGCAGACTATGGATTGTATATTCCTGACGCTGATACTTATGGTGTTTATGCTATATCAGATTCAGTAGGTGGAAAATTTACAGGTGATTCCTATGGTGTTCTAGGAAAATCAGATGGCATTGGAGGATATTTTAGTGGTGACCTTGTGGGAGTCTATGGAACCAGTTCATCGAGTTCAAGTCTTCAATGCGGAGTTCAGGCATATAATTCAGATTCAGGATATACTGGTTATTTAGGTTGTTCCAATTATGGGATTTATACGCCAAATAGTGCAAAAGTAGGAAGTTGCAGTGGCTGCGATATTGCAGAACATTTCTTAGGAGAGCAACTTGAACCAGGAAATGTTGTTGTTCTTGATCCTGCAAAATTAAGAAAGGTGACAAAAACAAACATTCCTTACAACAAACTTGCTGTAGGCATTGTTTCCACTGATCCAACAATTATTATGGGTATTGACGATGGAATTCCTATTGCACTATCTGGTGTTGTTCCAACAAAAGTAATTGGTACTGTTCACATTGGTGATTTACTGACAACATCATCAACACCGGGCTATGCAATGGCATGTGCTGATATGCAAAAATGTCAAGGCGCTATTATTGGCAAAGCAATGGAAGAGCATAGTGCAGGAAGAGGAACAATTACTGTATTGGTGATGCTTGGATAATTGTGAGAAACAAATGATTTCATTTCAAGAACTTTTTACAAGCCCTATATTTTGGGCAATTGTTGTTTCTGTTGTAGTAGCACAAGCAGTCAAAATATTTTTGCTTGTCTTTAAACAACAACAGAAATTTGTGTTGAATGATATTTTTGTGACAGGAAATATGCCAAGTGCACACGCAGCAATTGTAACAGCGCTTGTATCTATTCTTTTTATTACAGAAGGTTTTTCTTCATTGTTTTTTGTTTCTTTGGTTTTTTCAGCAATAGTCATTCGTGATGCTGTTGGTGTCCGGAGAACTGTTGGCGAAGAAAGCAAAGTGCTGGGAAACGTGATCGCTGCTCTCAAGAAAAAATTTCATATTACTATTCCGCAAAAAATCCACCAGTCACTTGGTCATCAGCCAATTGAAGTGATTGTTGGAGTTGCGATAGGGATTGCAGCGAGTGTTATGGTGTATATAATTTTCCTGATAATATAGAAACAATTAAATAACAAAATATCAAAGAAAAACGTATGTCCACTGTACTCTTTCAAAAAATAACTCCTGCTATTATTGAAAAATATACCACTCGAGGCTACACTGGCATTGATCTTCATTTTCACACAGAATTTTCCATGGACGCAATTTCTAAAGTAGATAATGTACTAAAACTTGCAAAAAAGAAGAATATTGGTTTTGCTGTTTCAGATCACAATCAGATTGGTGGTGCACTGAAAGCACTGAAGCTTGCTAAACAAAAAAAACAGGAAACACTTGTTATTCCAGCAGTTGAGGCGACAAGCAAAGAAGGTTCGCATCTTATTTATTATTTTTACACTGCTTCAGAACTGCAGGAATGGTACAAAAAAGAATTAGTACCACACCTGAAACATAATCCATTTTTTGCATCTATTCCTGCTGTTGAGCTTATTGATAATTCCACTAAGTATAATGCAGTGCTTTGCACTCCGCATCCATTTGCACCAGGCATTACAGGCTTTGCAAAAGTCAAACATACACAAAAAATATTGAAGAAAGTTGATGTTATTGAAGTCTTAAACGCGTTTAACATTCATACGCTGAATCAAAAAGCAGAAGATTGGGCAGAGAAGTTAGGGAAAGGATTTACTGCTGGCAGTGATGGCCATACAACTCCTGAGCTCGGTACAGCGCTTGCATTTGCATTCGGAAGCACTGTGGAAGAATATTTGCAATCTATCAAAAAACATGAATCTATTGTTGTTGGCAAAGAAGAAAGCATTTTTCATAAGGCAATGATTTCAATTTTAAAAGAAGAAACGTATATTAAAAATGCAAAAGAGCATAAAGAAGCATTTGAACTTATCGAAAGTCAGTGTGGCACTGAAGCACAATATCTAAAGAAAAAAAAACATCATGAACGTTCAGAGTTACTGCATTATTTTAGGATACATCATTGGTGACGTATTTCGTGCAAAGCGCAGAAAATAAAGGTACGTATTAAGTCGCACCTAATTTAATACGTACAAATAAAGAGTTTCAGAGAGTTCTGAAATCACTTGTGGAATCTGACGGCACACCATAACATCTATTTTATATATTTTCCAAAAAACAGCTGAATATCCAACTCTGGTTCTCTGCTCATCTCCACATTCAAATCCTCAGGAAAACATCTGCTGTACATAGGCCACGCATACCTTTCATCTAAAAAAATAATCACTCCTCTATCTGTTTCTGTCCTGATACAACGGCCAGCGTTCTGAAGAACTTTGTTAAACGCAGGAAACACATAGCCATAATCCCAACCTTTTTTAAATTTCTTTTCAAAATACTCAATAAGTTGTTTTGTTTCCAAATCAGGGGCAAGGAGAGGAAGGCCAACAACAACAACACATCTAAGAAGATCACCTGGCAAATCAATCCCTTCTCCATAAGAACCAGAAACTGCTGCAAGAAGAACAGCACCTGCATCTTTGCATGCTTTAAACCTTTCAAGCAAGTCACTTTTTTCTTCTTTTCTCATGCCTGACATTTCCAAAAATACTCTTTTCCTGCTTACTGTATTGAAATACTTTGCAACTGCATCGCGAATAGCATAACTTGGAAAAAAAATAATGGAATTTCCTTTCACGGCATTGGTAATTGTTGTACATTGCTGTGCAATTGCATTGAATTGGTGCTCACTTCTTTCTGTAAATTTTGTTGTTGTTTTTGGAATAATTAATACCAACCTGTTTTTTTCAGGAAATGGATTATCATATACATGCTCCTCTGTTCTCTCTTTGTCAAATCCAAGAAGATCCCTATACAAATTTGTCGGAGTGAGTGTTCCAGACATGATTATTGTAGAATGCGTTTTGTCAAGAATTTGTTTTGTGACAACTGCTGGATCAAGGCATTTGTAGTGCAATGCAATCACTGCTTCATTTTTTGTTCTTGCAATCTCAAGTATTCTTGCATAGCCTTCTGAAGTTCCCTGCCAGAGCTCCAGAAATTTTGCAATACCTCCTATTGCACTTTTTTTTTGCAGTTGCCGCACTGCCTCAGCAATGAAGTTCAGGTCATCAACGAGCTTTTCATATTCTTTATATGTATTGAGTTCTTGCGCAAATTCTTCTTTTTCAATAAGTTTCTGCTGGCCAGGGAGAAGCTGCTGTGCCTTTCTGTTCAGTATATTTTGAATCATGACAAGACAGGCAGCTGTTTCCTTGTATTGGTATTTTTTTGCCTCCTTTATTCCATTTTTCAGCATGATGCCGGTGAGTTTTACTGATGCTGCACTTCGCACTCTGTTAGGAAGATTGTGGCCTTCATCAACTATCACAATACAATTTTCCAATATTTTTCCTGTTTTTTTCAAAAGCACATCTGAAATTAGGGGATTGAAAATGTAAGAATAATCACCAACAATTACATCTGCATCCTTAATCAATTCCAGTGTTATTTCGTATGGGCAAACAGTGTCCTGTCTGCAAAGAGTAATAACTTCTTCTGCATGATGAATCCCTTCTTTTACTTCTTCAAGTGTTTTTTTGCCCTGCACAGATACTTTGAAATTTGTTCTGACATTGCTGTAGAATTCACATTTTCCTGCTTCTACTGTTGCTTTGCAGAACTCTGTGAATTCTCCTGACTGAAGCTCTTGGACACCTGGAAAAAGACACATCCATTTCTTGCCGATAATGTCTGCAACAGTGAACTGCACATGATATTTTTTTTTGATTTCTCTGAGGGTGTTTATTGCAATCTGGTGCTGGGTGTGTCTGCTTGTGAGAAAAAAGACAGTACGTTTGTTTTTTAATGCATACGTCAATGCAGGAGCAAGTGCAGCAGCTGACTTTCCAAGGCCAGTCGGAGCATGCAACAGAATATGCTCTTTGTTTTCCAATGCTTTTGTAATATCTTCTATCACTTCTTTTTGAATAGGGCGGATTTTGTCATGAGGAAAAAGAAGATCAGATGGCATGCTATTTTCCATGGCTTTTCGCAATATTGTTATGTTTAAATGTGTTTGTATTGACAAATAAGTTTAAATAAAAGAAAGATAATATAATCGTTGTGAAATCAAAATCAACATCTCTTGCACTGTTTTTTAAGGAAAAACCAACTAAAGTACTGCTCACTATTTTTGAAAGCAAACATGCACTTTATGCTTCATCGCTTGCAAAAAAGATTCGCTATACTTATACCTACATCAATGAAGTGCTTCATGCAATGGAACAGAGTGGAATTATTGTTTTTGAAAAACATGGAAGACTGAAACTGCTTGTATTAACTCAAAAAGGAAAAAAGATCGCAGAAGAAGTACAGAGAATTTTACTCAATCAATAATCTCATTTTACTTTTGTCAAATTTCCACTCTGTTGGCAATCTGCCTCTATTTTTATAATATTTTACCAAGCGCAAAATCTTTGATGTAGTCAACTGCAGGCCTCGCTTTGCTGTCATGTCCTGAGTGTTCGCATCAAAATGCTTTTCAAGTGATATGCTTTTCCTGATCAACCCAACAATATCATCAGGAATCTCTGGAACAAGTGATTTTTCCTGTAAAATATCTGTAATTGCTTTTCCAGTTATTGCTTTAATACTTGGAATACCATACGTATCCCGCAAAAGCAAGCCAATTTCAGCAGCATTTTTTCCTTCTTTTGCAAATTTGAGAACAAGCATTTCAACTTCTTTTGCTTTATAGCGGACCCATGCCTGTACTTTTTTTTCTACAGGTTTTTTACTGCCGGATTTTCCTTTTCTTCCTGAATGCATTCTTGCCATAATAAAATGAAACATTGACTTGTTTATAAATATTTCTCCGATATGAGCCATCCGATTCAGCGAGTGATTTCAGAGATCTCTTTTCCACAAGAAATTAAGCCATACATTTTTTCCGCCGCCTGAAAACGCACGCTTGCCTCTTATTTGTCCCCCTTAATGAGAATAAGGGGGACAAAAAGAGACAAGGAAAAGAAAAAGTGAATAGAGATAGGCGGCGGAAAAAATGTTCCTCTGTTTCCTGTCGAAGTTGCATATTTCACTTGAGAAATCGGATGGCACTCCGATATCGTAAATTCTGTTTATTAGGTTATATTACAAAACAGAATTTACGAGATTGATAATTCTGACAGATGTAACATAACTGTAACATAATTAGCAGGAATTATCAATAAGCATATAAATGAGGCCTTCTTCGACTGAGATATGGAAAGAAGTTTTCGCAAGAAAAAAGAAACAGAAGACATGACGCCGGAAGAGATTGAACAGATGGAAATACGGCGCACAGTGATGCCGAAAGACAAAGAAGTATTTGGGATTCTTGAACAAAGACTTGGCGGAAGCAGAAACAAGGTACGCTGCCTTGATGGAAAAACACGCATCTGCAGAATTCCGGGCAGATTAAAAAGAAGATTGTGGGTAAGGGAAGGAGATTTGCTGCTTGTTGAACCATGGGAATTATCAGGAAATGATAAAGGTGATATTGTTCATAAATACAAACCATCGCAGGTTGCACACCTCAAAAAGCTTGGTGTTTTGAAAAGCGCAGATGAATTTGAAGAATTTTAAAGAATAAAATAAATAAAAAATTTAATTTTTTTTTCTAACCAAAACTGCTGCCATCATAATTATAACAATCAACAGCAACACTCCTAAAACAGCCAGAAAACCAACTGAATTCCAGATAGCACTTGATTTTTGTGTTGGTGTTACTGTTGCAGTTGTTTTTGCATAAGATGGTATGCTGCTTGTACTTGATGTTGTAGTAATAATCTCTACTGCTTCAGCCTTTACTGGAGATTCTTCTTTTGCCTCTTCGTCATCATCATCATCAGAGGCACTTGAAGCAGTACTTGTTGTTTCAGTTGTTGAACCACTGGTTGTTGTACTTGATGTAGTGCTTGCTGTTGTTGTTGATGAAGAACTGGAATCACTACTGTCTTCATCTTGAGTTAGTGCATCGCAGTTTGTTTCCTTATACTTGATTTCGTATTCAAGACAGTCAATGTCATCATAGAGTTCTTGAATGTCATCTTGAATGTTGTTTAGGTCATCCTCGACATCATTGTCATCCAGACCAACGTCATCAAAATCATCATTATCCAAATCATTATAATCATTATCAAGGTCATCATAGTCATTATCTGCATCGTCAACATCATCCTTTAAGTTATCGAGATCATCTTGCAAGTCATCCAAGTTATCTTTTGCATCATCTTTGTCATTATCATCATTGTCGTCAACTGCTTCCTGATAATTGTCGATTTCATCTTCTACATCGTTTTCAATATCATCATAGTCATCCTGCAACGAACTAACATCATCTTCAAGATTATCAATTGCTGCAACAAGCTCTTCTGCATCTGTTCCTGAAACTGTGACAGAAACACTGCCACTTGCAGAAGCAGCGGAATTTGTAGAATCTGCAACTGTAATTGTTATTGTTTGTGATCCAACCTGATTTGCTGTCGGTGTCCAGCTAATAACACCAGAAGAACTTACCGTTAATCCACTTGGTGATCCTGAGCCGACACTATAAGACAATGATTCAGTGCCACTGTGCGTGACAGAGACTGTACAACTATATGCAGTTCTTGCTGTTGCTGTAGAAGAACAGCCAGAAAGAGAAACTGCCGACGGCGCATCTGCGACAACAAAACTAATTGCAAGCATCAACACCACAATCATACTCAATAATAGTTTTTTCATGTTCCTAACCCCCAACATATATCTGTTATAGGTAAAGGAAGGAAGCCAAGCACTATTTTTAAATGTTTTGGTTGTAATCACTGCGGAATGGAAACCTATATATAGTTTAAATGATCTCAAATTTTTTATTGGATTTTATGAGGGATGTATATGAATAAGCTTTACTATTTTATTTTAATAGTTCTTTTGTTATGTTTGGCATTCACAGCAGATTTGTTGGCATATTTGGCAGTTGAGGGTTCATTTTTTGTTATTGGTTTGTTTGTGTTGGGTACATTGCTTGCATTGAGTATTTTCTTCTATGGGAACAATGTTGGAAGTTTATTTTCCATGGCACTTTTTGGCATTACGTTGTTAAGTGGAGTTATTTTGTTTCATCCATTATTTGCTGACAACAAAGAAGTAATTGCGCTTTTGCTGATTGTGGGAAGTTTTGGTTTTGTAGGAAGCTTGTGTTTTCCATGCAAAAAAAATTCAGGAAATTATGGTAATTCCGGTAGCAGTTGTGCTGGAAAGAAAACAAACAAAATGGATATGCCTCCATTGCCGTTAATTTATGATTCACCAACTAATTATGATTCACTAACAGGAAAAGGCAAGAATGAAATGAGAGTTTCCACATATGAAGTGGAACATCCGGAAATAAGCAGTTTAGCGACTATGGAATCATTAGATTCTATTAAGGATTCAAATGATGACTTTGTGGAGCTCAAAGATATTGAGAATCTTATTGCAAAGAAACCAACTAAGAAGAATGGGAAGAAGAAAAAGAAATAATGAGAAGCAAAATCGCTGCAACAGTAATCGAGCTGTCTGCTATGTTAAAAATAGGCCAGATTCTGAAGTCAATAAAATCTGTTACTCTTCCAAACAAAAGCCTGTCAAAAAGGTTTCCAGCTGTACCTCCAAGAATCAGTGCAGATGCAAGACGATACTTGTCAGGAATTTTTTTGTAGAAGAAAATAGTTCCAACTACGACAACAATTGCAATTATTGTCAAGAAAAAAGAGAAATTTGTCAAAAGACTAAAACTTGCGCCTGTGTTTGTGGTGTGAGTGAAATAGAGAATGTTTGGAATAATTATAAGAGAAGTGCCTATATGAATTTTTTCCCGCACAAAATACTTTGTAATCTGATCCAAAAGAACAACCATAACAGCAATTAAAAAAAAAATAGTGGTAGGAAGAGAAATAAATGGG
>JAHFMP010000099.1 GCA_023267795.1 Candidatus Woesearchaeota archaeon
CGTCATGGATGGGATGGTCCCAATGCATCATTTTCTTATTTTGAAGAAAGGTTAAAAAGCGCTCTGGAGAACAAAATTGAGGCACGGAGACAGATGGAGCTTATTGAGAAAAGCAAAAAAGAGATACAACGGCAGCAAGAAAAGCTGGAAGCAGAACTCCAGCTAACAGAAGAAGAAAAAAGATTATTTTGGATGGGAAGAAGCCTTGTGTATCTAAAAGGGTATAGAAAAGAGCAAATCTTCCATATATTGTCGCTTGTGGAGCCATTTATCGAAGAAATTGGAAAGAGAACAGGGCTGAGCCTTGCAGAGGTACGATTCTTAACACAGGAAGAAATGTCCGAAGCAGTTTTAAAGAAAAGAGATTTCAGAAAAATAGTACAAAAAAGAAAAGAATACTGTGTTTATTTCATGGATAATGGTATCGTGAAAATTCTTACTGACGATGAAGCAAAAGAATTTGTAAAGAAAGTCAGGCAGGTGAAAATAGATACAAAACTAAAAGAGCTTCGCGGTATGTGTGCGCAGAAAGGAGAAGCAAAAGGTATTGTCAAGCATGTTGCAAATCCAGAAGACATGAAAAAATTCAACAAAGGAGATATTCTTGTTTCTGCTGCAACAAATCCTATGATTGTTCCTGCAATGGAGCGTGCGGGAGCAATAGTCACAGATGAAGGCGGCTTAACCTGCCACGCGTCTATCGTAAGTAGGGAGCTTGGTGTTCCGTGTATTATCGGAACAAAAATTGCAACAAAAGTACTTAAAGAAGGAGAGTTCGTTCATGTTGACGCAACAAAAGGAATAATCACAATCTTAAAAAAGAGAGACAACACACAATAATACTATGGCAAAATGCACTATCTGTGACAATGATGTTTTTGACAAAAAGAATAACCTCATTAAGGAATACAAATATTGGAATTTTCTGATACGAAATAGAAACTCAACATTAGGGAATTGTGTTGTTCTCCTCAAAAGGCATGCAACTGCACTCGGTGATGTCACGCAGGAAGAAATGGCAGAGTTCTCTGTTGTAACGAGAGAAGCAGAGCATGCATTGAAGAAAGCATGGAACTATGATAAAATAAATTGGATGCTTCTTATGATGCAGGACAAACATGTTCATTTTCATATACTTCCAAGATACGCAGAAAAAAGATCTTTTGCTGGAATGGAATTTATTGATGATGCATGGCCATCAATGGCAAAAATATTTACTGAAAAGAAAACTGATCTCTCGCAAGAAACCCTTCGAAAAATGAAAGCAGAAATCCAGAAATATATTTCTTAAGCACATTGAAGAAGAAAAATAATGAGTCTAGCTTTCTATAATCTATCATAAACTCTTCCTCTATGATCAATATGCCTCACCCAAATTGTATGTGGGTTGTATGTTAAATCGATAAGTACTCTATAATCTCCTATTCGTACTTTGTAACCATATAACTCATCTTTTAGGAGCTCTATTCCTCTCGCTGTTTCTCCTACTTCACGCATCTTCTTCACAATTCGAGAGGCTATCTGTTTTGGTAGTTTTTCTAAATACTTATCACACTTTGGGTCGTAGCGAACCTCATATTTCATAAGAATTTCTTCTCCATTTCTTCCTGGGTCTTAAACTGAGATATTGGTCGTTTTCTTGATTCTTCTATTTCAGTTTTTACTTCTGGCCGGAGATCTAGTCTTGATTCTTCTAAAAAATCCTTTATTTCATCAATTTCCTCTTTTAAAGCAAGAATGTTATCATTAATTTGGTTTAATGTCACTGTTGTCATGCTTTATAGTTTCTTTTTCTATTTTATATACTTTTCGAAAAAATTTATAACCCCCTCTTTTTCTTCTTTTCCCTATGCTAGATCCTGCATATATTCTCCAAGAGTCAAACGGCAAAACACTCTACCTGCAAGCAGGTGAAGCAAATCCGATGAGTCTGAGTCTTCCTATGACTTCTATCTTACGGATGCACAAATATTACGGAGTTCATTTTCCTTTTTGGGTTGTATATGTTAAAAACAATTATCTTACCAGTTACATTACTTTGGAAGGAATGCGAGAGGTTGCACTCTTTTTTCTTGAGAAACAAAAACAAGATCCAAAGTACATTGATTTTATTGAGAAAACATGGCAAAAATCGTATGAACCTATGCAGAAAACTGTTTCACTTCTTCAAACCCTTGATTTTTCTTCTTGTTCTGAACAAGAACTTCTGAAATACCTTCAAACACTCACTCTGCAAGGTGCTGAACAATGGTGTCCACTTGTTTTTATTGATGCGTTTGACGCAGAAGGATCACAATTTCTTGAAACAGAAGTTAAAACATATGCTCCAAAACTCCTTTCTGAACTTGGTGTTTTGACAACACCTTCAGAAATGTCTTATTCCCAGCGAGAGAAACGTGCATTTTTGTCTCTTGCACTTTCTGTTTTCAAAAATAAACAAACAGAAGTTGTTCTTTCTCTAAAAAAAGTCTCTTCTCTTCCTCTAACTCTTCAAAAAATGCTTCAAAATCATGAAAAACAATTTTATTGGAGCAAAAATAATTATGCGCACATCAATTTTTTAGATGCAGAGTTCTTTTTGCAAGAATTGCAACGCTTGCTTTCTTCACTGGCTTGTTCACAGAAAAAAATTGAAGAAGAGATTCATCAGATTGATGCTTCTTTTGCTGCACAACAGAAAAAACGAGATCAACTTCTCAAAACTGCTCCTGTTCAAATTCAACATATCTCTTATTTTTTTCAAAAATTGACTGTGCTTCGCGATATTCGCAAGGAAAAACAATGCATTCTTGTGATGTGGGTCAAACTTCTTTGCCACGCTCTTGCAAAAAAAATCAATGGTGATGCTTCTTTGTTTGAACGTATGGCATATTGGGAAATTCCAAAACTCTTAAAAACTAAAGAGAGAAAAGCATTTCTCAAAGAACTCAAAGAGAGAACAGAAGTTGTCTATCTTATGTCAGATGCGTATGATACTGCTCTTTTTGTGAACGCAGATGCAGCACAGCTTCGTAGCCATCTTGAAGCAAAACTTTCTCACACTTCTGAACTCAAAGGCATGGTTGCATCCAAAGGAAATGTTATTGGAATTGTGAAAGTTGTCAATAAAGTTGAAGAATTTAAAAAATTCAAGAAAGGAGACATTCTTGTTTCTGCAATGACGCGGCCAGAATTTTTGCCTATCATGGAAAAAGCTTCGGCAATTGTGACAGATGAAGGAGGGATTACTTCTCATGCTGCTATTGTTTCTCGAGAGTTAGGCATTCCTTGCGTTGTGGGAACACAAACAGCAACTCGTGTCCTAAAAGATGGGCAGAAAATCGAAGTTGATGCAGTGAATGGTAAGATAAAAATATTATCTTGTTGAGGTCAAAATCTTTATAAATTCCTTGCTTTTCACATTTCTCATGACAAACACAAAACAAACAAAACATTTTCTCTCCATTGCAGACGCAATGAAACAAGGAAGTGGAGATGTTTGGATTCGCGGATGGGTCTGGCGTGAACGCGGAAGCAACAAACTCAAATTTATTACTCTTCGAGATTCGACAAACGTGATGCAATGCGTTATCGAAAAAGACGTTGTCGGAGAATCAAACTTTGGTATTGCAGACAAAATTCAAATGGAAGCGTCTATGGAAATTCATGGAACTATTAAACAAGATCCACGAGCACCATCTGGATTTGAAGTTGCTGTCAAAGAATTTCATCTTGTTGGTCTATCAGATTCTTTTCCTATCAACAAAGATCAAAGCGTGGAATTTTTGGCTGATAACAGACATCTCTGGCTTCGCAGCAGAAAAATGACTGCTGTTTTAAAAGTTCGAAGCACTGTTTTTGGTGCAATTGATGAATACTTTCGCATGAAAGGATTTTATGAATATCATTCTCCAATTTTTCAGGCAATTCAATGCGAAGGTGGAAGCACACTTTTTGAAGTGAATTATTTTAAACAAAAAGGAGTTTTTCTCTCTCAAAGTTGGCAATTGTACGCAGAGCCTGCGATTTTTGCGCTTGAAAAAATCTACACTATTTCTCCAAGTTTTCGTGCAGAAAAATCCAAAACAAGCAGGCACTTGACTGAATACTGGCACGCAGAAATGGAAGAGGCATGGGCTTCTTTTGATCATATCATGGACCATGGCGAAGGAGTTTTGAAACACATTGTCAAAAAAGTACTTGAAAAAAACCAAGAGGAACTTAAAATTCTTGAGCGAGACGTTAAAAAACTCGAGCCTGCACTTGAGAAAGCATTCCCGCGCATGACCTATGATGATGCACTCGTTATTTTGAAAAAGCAAGGAATGGATGTTGAATGGGGTAAGGATTTACGCACCATTGAAGAAGATGTCTTGAGCAAATTGTATGACACCCCAATTGCAGTGACTCGGTATCCAAAAGTTGTCAAAGCGTTTTACATGAAAGAAGATCCAAAAAATCCAAAAGTTGTTCTTGGTGTTGACTTTATTGCACCAGAAGGCTATGGAGAAATTATTGGCGGCAGTGAACGAGAAGCT
>JAHFMP010000100.1 GCA_023267795.1 Candidatus Woesearchaeota archaeon
TCGAACAGTAGAAATCGCAAGCCCTTTCACGCGAATGCCTTTCTCAGATCTTTTGAGATGATAATTTCGTAAAAACAAAACAGCTTGTTCATTCAATAAATCTTCTTGACTCAGTTGAAAAAAATAGTATTCTTCGCCAGCTTTCATACTTGAAAGAACATCGCCAAACGCGGTCTTCAAACCATTAATTCCTTCATACACGCGTGCGCTTTGTTTTTGTTTATGCGCTTCTTCTTTTTGTTTAAGAAGAGGAAGAATTTCATAAAACTTTCTTTTTTTCTCTTCCAAAAAAGAAAGAAATGCTTCAGGATTTTCAGTTTGATAATATTTTATTTTGCCTTTGAAAATGTAGCTCACAATACCTTTCTCAACGAGCGAACCAAGAACATGATAGACAGTGCTGCTCTGCAATTTTGTTTTATCAATAATTGCGCCAGTTTTTGATGGTCCAAGATGCAACAAAGCAAGATAAATAACAGCTTCTGCGTGGGATAATCCAAAATCTTCCAAGACTTCTTTTTCCATAAGAGAAAGAAAGTTGTTCACTTTATAAAACTTTCCAGTATTGGAGAGTAAGTTAATTTATAGCAAACAAGCATTCCTAAAGACAGGTGAAATGAGATGACAACACAAAGAGAATTTCATATCCATATTGACGCAAGAGTCATGCCAAAAGAGCTGCAAGAAAGAATGAAAGAACTAGGATTTTTTGAAGATAGCTTTACAGGACATCCAGGAGGGTATCGTCATTTTGAACCAGTTGTTCACATGACAAGAAAATTATATAGCAAAGAAGAGTTTGAACGAGGGTTTGAAGCAGCAGAAAGAGAAATAAACGGAACAGAATTTGTTGGGTACATCGAAGGAGAATACCTCAGACCAACAATACAAATTCCAGAAAACACGTACAATCCACATGTTCCAATCCCATTTCAGATTGAAAGAAGACAATTACGAATGGATGAACCTTTCCGACAAACAGAGTTTCATCTGGAAATGGATGGCGATGCGTCAAATCAAGATCTCATTACAAGACTTCTTGATACAGGATTGTATGGCGCATTTTATCCTGAGGTTGGTTATAGGGGAATTGTCATAACCATGCAAGGATATATTGCAGATATTCTTCCGTTGCAGGGAGTATTACGACAATATCTTGAAGAAGCAGGAGGAGTTGTGAATGGAATACTCTATGAAGAACGCGCACTCAAAAATAAACTGTTTGGCATAACTCCACCAGATCTTCCTGAGATTGCAGATAAAATTCAATACACATAGAAAATCCCAAAAATCCTTCAAAAAAACAACAAATTTCTGAAAATATTCTAAAAATTCCAAAAATATTTCAAAAAATTTCTAAATAAACTTTTATTCAGGGAAAACAAAAATATTGTATGGAACTTTTTATAGAACTACTTATTGCAATAGTGTTTGGAATAAGTATAGGAACAATAACAGGAATAATACCAGGAATTCATATTAATCTTGTAGTAACATTACTCATCGGCTTTTCTGCATCGCTTCTACACTACATAACACCAATAGTCCTTTGCATTTTCATTATTGCGCTTGCAATCACGCACATTTTTCTGGATTTTATTCCGAGCATTTTTCTGGGAGCACCAGAAGAAAGCACAACATTAAGTGTATTGCCGGGTCATAGATATATTCTTGCAGGAAATGGATTAATGGCAGTAAAATTAGCATTGATTGGCTCATTCTTCGGTCTCTTCGGAGCAAGTATTTTAATGTATCCGCTGATAAAATTCATTGCACTCCTCTATCCTATCATAAAAAACTATATGCTATTTTTTTTGTTGTTCATTATTGGCAGCATGATTATTCAAAATACCAGAAAAGTTTGGGCAATAATTGTCTTTATTCTTGCAGGAATTGCGGGATTTCTTGTATTTAATATACCTAATGTTAGAGAGCCATTATTTCCGCTATTGACAGGGTTGTTTGGCACTGCAACACTTCTTATTAGCCTCAACGAAAAAAATATAATTCCACAACAATGGGATACAGAGACCATAGCCATAGAAAGAAAAGTGATTTGGAAAGCACTAATTTCTGGACAATGTTCAGCAGTGTTTGTTTCCTTGTTTCCGGGAGTAAGCCCTGCAATTGCAGCAATTTTTGGTATGCAGCTTACAAAGAATATAGGAGATCATGGTTACATGATGTTGCAAGGCTGCATAAATAGTGCAGGATTCTTGTTGAGCATTGGAACAGTTTATGCGATCCAAAAAGCACGAAATGGCGCTGTTGTTGGAATACAGCAACTCCTTGGCATAATAACTTTGCAAGAAGTTTTTTTGTTTGCACTTGCATCACTGATAACAGCAGCACTTGCAGTTCCGTTGACACTATTTTTTGCAAGAATATTTTGTACAATAATAAACAAGGTAAATTATAAAAAATTAGTCATTGCAATCTTATGTTTTATTGTTTTGTTGACTATTATTATAAGCAGCTGGATTGGAATTCTCATTTTGATCACAACAACAGCAATTGGAATGATCCCCGGCATTGTCAAAGTGACAAGAACCCAGGCAATGGGATGTTTGTTGCTTCCGACAATAGTTTATTATATTTTGACTTAAACGAACGAAAATAAACCTATTTCATATGCAATTCAACAACATCCTTATCTTGCAATATATGCATCAACTTTAAGATAGGCTGTGCATTGAATTTCACAGAAGTTCCCCAGATTTTTGCAAACTTAAATTGAGAAACAAAATCTTTATGCAATTTTTGACACATATCATGCAGTGTTGCTCCTTTTTTCATAATGAGTGGCACATCCATGTCTGCTTTTTTGCTGATCTGCTTGCAATAAACTCGAATTAAGTTTAAACGATCAAAAATCATATCCTTTAAATTCCCAGTATTAATCTTTTTATCTGCACTAATGCAAATATCTGCCTGTACTTTTTTTCTCAGAATATCAATTTCATCAGGTGTGATAATATCTATTTTATTCAAAATAACAATCCCTGGCAAATAATGCTTATTTCCGTCAATCACATCAATAAATTGGTCTGCAGTAATTGGGGTTCGAATAACAACATCAACATTATTCAAACGCATTTCTTTGCAAATTGCTTCAATTGTTTTGTTATCGAGATCAGGACAGAGAACAGTTTTTCCAATGCACACCCCTCCTCGAGACTTTTTCACAATTTTGACATCTGGTTTTTGCTGATTAATACGGATGTTCGCATCATAGACTTCTTGCTGCAAAACAGCAAGTGCTCCTGGTCTGGTAACGTCAATAATAAATAATACCATGTCAGCATTTTGCATGACTGCAAGCACTTCTTTTCCTCGACCACGACCCATTGCAGCGCCGCGAACAATGCCAGGAACATCAAGCATTTGTATTTTTGCATGTTTATACTCGAGCAAGCCCGGAATAACATCAAGAGTGGTAAATTCATATGCACCTACAGGAGAATTTGCATTAGTGATAGCATTGAGAAGAGTAGATTTTCCTGAGGAAGGAAATCCTATCATGATCACAGAAGCATCTCCTGTTTTTCTGACAGAAAATCCTTTTCCCTTAGCACCTACTGAACCCCGAAAACGCTCTCTTTCCTTGAGCATGGCAATCTTTGCCTTGACAAGACCTATATGACCTTGGGTTCGTTTATTATATTTTGTATTGGAAAGCTCTTTTTCTAATTCTACAATTTGCTGAATGTAGTCTGCCATGATAGAGAAAAAAGAAACACTGATTTAAATGATTTATGTGCAATAGTTATTTTTAGAGAACTTTGCTCTTTATGTAAAATTCTCTTTAATTATTTCTCATCCTGTGGATCAAATCCCATCTCAAAATTTCCTAAGAATAATCCAAGTTTCTTATTCTTCTGATATGCATCAGAACGTGTGGTGTAATAGTACAATTCTTGTCTAACATCAAGATCAGATGTATCAAATCCCAAGACAGCGCGAAGCTCATAAAGAATGTTTGCTTCAAGAGGTTTGTTTTTTTCATGCAAAATAATGCTTACATCACTTACATCAGCATCCCTGACATAAACAACATTTTCATAGTTATCATCATTCACTGCAAAATTCCATTTTTCTACATTATAGTCTTTAAAGTGTCGTTTGAATTTGATGTGAACTTTTTTAGCATGCTGCATTTTTTGTTGATAGAGTTCTTTTTTTGTAAGAAGCCTTTCTTTCTGAAGAAAAGAGAGAAGCTGTTGTACCTCTTCCAGTGTTCCAGTCCTATATTCCTGTGTAATGTTTAAGGAGGCATTATCAAAATAAGTTTTAAAAACCGTCCATGAATTTTCCTCGTCTTTGCGAGCCTCAAGACGCACATGAAGTTCTTTTGTTGTAAGTTCATAAGAAATAAGATCAGATGAATTCACCACTTGTTTCCATTCGCGTTTAAAGCCCCACATACATAGAAGAAAGAAATAAGAGTATATATAGTTTATGAAAAAATGTATTTGAAAAAA
>JAHFMP010000101.1:0-2707 GCA_023267795.1 Candidatus Woesearchaeota archaeon
GCACACTGCGGAAAATTATTTGGGATTGCAGTCATATTTTGTTTATTGCCATCAGATAAAATAGTAACACGTTTTTTTCTTGTCGGAAAACGTAAACGTGATGATAACATTTTGTAGAATATTTTTATGCGCATGCGAAACAACGATTAGAAAATAGTTGGTTTCAAGATGGAGAAGAAGGTGGTTACAATAATCGAAGAAATTTACCCACAGCTATAGTGAGTGAAGGATTTGGTGAATATATGGCAATAAGAGGAACACCCAATGATGGTAATAGAGCTTCATTGCATGTATGTACTGATGAAGAAATGAAAGCAGTCCCTAATAATTATAATAGCCAATTTTATTATGATGTTTATGGATGTGGCTACGCGCTTATTGCTCCAATATTAGATAAATCTTTTCATAAAGGGTTGAATTATCTTTTATCGCATCCACCAACAGAAGGAGATCTCAATGATCTTGTAGCATGGAGAACAAACGCACTCGAAGCAACACACAAATAATTTTTTTCAGTTCCTTATTTTTTCTCTTTTTATTTTTTTCTCACTGACATACACAAAGAATCGCCAAGCAACGACCACACTGTATCTTCAGATATTTATTTTGAAATGTAAGTTCTAAATAAATATTACATGAAGAGGGAGTTTTTCTTTTGCTATGCGATTCAAGGAAAAATCTAAGCAGAAAAAAAGATATCTACTTTTTGGATGCTTTAATAAACTTCAAATTCTTATCAACTTCAAACTTCACATCCAAAAATTGTTCAGTCACATAAATATTTGTCAGCGTATGATTTGTAATTTCATGCACCCTAATTTCTCCACCAACAATGCCAAGCAAAGGAATCAATTGATCTGCTAAATATTTGTCAGCAGGAGCACCAGAAATAAGTGTTGCATTTAATTGTAAAGCACACTCTTCACCGACAGTTTCTGCACGTTTTCCTTGTGCACCAAGAACATCTGCACCAACACGAACAGGATCAATGGAATCAACATCCTCCGATCGCCCCGTAAATATTGCCCATAATGCAATGCCTGAACCTGTTGATGCAGACTGACTATAGCTGCTGATAATTTCAACAGGAACTTTCCATTTTTGCAGTTGAACAAAAGCAGCTTGTGATTGTCGTTCTGCCACACGAGCAGATGCAAGATCTGGAGATGCATGACTTACTCCAGCAATTTTTACTAGTGTTCCTTGTTCTGTTAAAGAAAATGGTTTGAGAGAAACAGCACCAGAGATAATGTCATCGAAAAGAATTTTCTTTTTGACATCGAGAACAACTTCTCCCTGTCCTTTTGGATAATAGCCACGTTTCCTGAGTGCAATGCTTCCTACTCCATATCGCAAGAAATGAGGAAATACGACATTGGCAAAATAATCATACTGTGGACTCCAGGAAACATCAGTGCCTCCTTTGATAGTAACGGAAAATCTTTTGCCAGAAAAAATGCATGGAAGCAGCAATGACTGAAGCAATAACGTCACGCTTCCTGCTGTTCCGACATCAACTGTTATTTCCTGTCCTTTTACAATTTGTTTAGGATAAAAGCTTATTTCACTTGACCCTAAGCGTGCACCTTCTACAAGAGCACCACAGAGTTGCTGCAATGTATGAATACCATGCAAATGCTGGTTTTTCAATCCTGGCTCTGGACGATTTTTTCGAATATTATCCACAGTAAACGCTTTTTGTGTGAGAACGCTCAGAGCAAGTGCAGTTCTCACAATTTGACCGCCACCTTCTAAATAACTACCGTCTATTTTGAGCATGGAGAAAGGCATGAAAGAAGGTTTATATAGTTTTCATCTTTTTGTTATATGTTCTTTAACCCTTCCAAATAATCTTCATATTGTATTGGTGATTGAATACCCAGCTCTGCAAGAAGATCAAGAAGATCGCTTATGGACATATGCAATTCTTTTGCTGTTTTTTCTAAAGAAAGCTTTCCTAAGCGATATTGAGTTAAAATGTAATAATTCCATCCATACTCAATAAGCACTCGAGCAGCAGTAGTTCTATCTACCTTTTTTACAGTGGATAGTTTTTGAATATGAACAAGCTCTTCTGGATTAAATCGAAAACTTACTACTTCAGCCATAATTTTCACCTTTTATTATTTTTTGAGCATCTTGTATAATTGCTGGAGTGTATCTCCCTAATTTTTCCAGTTTCTTCAATTTTTCAAGAGCAAGAGGAATATCAATGAGTTCTTTTTGTCGGATGAAAATCAAACAGTGAATTGCAGTAATAAATTTTATATTGAGCGCTTTACATGCCTTAATTGCTCTGTAATCATCTGTGGCAACGATGTCCTTATTTTTCCATGCTAGAGTTATTGCCTCTGCTTCTCCTGCACCAATACCAAAATCCGTTGCCACTCTTTTGAAATCTATGTTTCCTTCATATTCCCTGATATTCTGCTCTTCAAGGACATTTCTGATAATAATTGCATCTTCGCTTTCTTTCTTTTCAAATACTTCTTGTTTCACAGTCTCTGTAATTATTGTTTCTTTTGCTTTTGAAAAACTCCGCAGGATGGTTACTTTTGCAAGCAAGATGATCGTCGAGGAGTCAAAAACATATTTTCCCACCATGTAATACAAAAGTATACTTTAGTATTATATAAATGTTTTGGTTGTCCCGGTTTAAAGATAATCACTAAAAAGTAGTAAAAATAGCAAAAAATATATAAAGCAG
>JAHFMP010000101.1:2717-4457 GCA_023267795.1 Candidatus Woesearchaeota archaeon
ATAAGTGAGAAACAACATTGACAGATGCATTGGTATCAATAGTTGGCGGTGCTTCATTCATTATTTCTTTAATAGAAATATCTGTAGATTTATTGTTCATAATTGCATCCAATATTACTGTTTCAGAAATGATTCCAACTGCTTTTTTCTGCTCCAATACAGGCAATTGAGAAATGCTGTATTTCTTCATTTTTTGAATTGCAATCTTAAGGGAATTCTCTGGTTCAAGATAAATCAAATTTTTATTCATAAGATCAACTGCTTTTTTCTCTTCTTTTTCAGAAAGAAGTTGCAATGCAGAATAAATCTTCTGCGCATTGGTAAACGTAGTATCAATGGAATTTGTTTCAATTTTTGCAATAAGCGATTGACTGACACCAGCATATTTTGCGAGTGCCCCCTGCGTTAAACCAAATTTTTTGCGGAGATGTTTTATTTCCTGCAATGTGCTGAACATAAGAAGAAGAAAAAGCCGATGATATATAAAGATTGCGATTTAGGAATAATTTATTACAAAAATATTCTGAAAAGAATAAAAATAATAGGTCGAAATATTTATATACTAGTTTTCGTGAAAATACAATTATGGTGGGAGTAACCAGAGGTGAGTATCATTAGGTGTGCTGTTCGCCGCCAATATGTAGATACCTCCCGCTCTCTATATGATCCTTCTCCAAAATTTGGTTTATACTTAGTAGCAGGTGATGGCAAAAAAACTGATTTTGATCGAGTAAACGCTGCAATGCAAAGTGATGGAACAGCAAGAGAAAAAATTAGAGAACGAATTGAAAGAGTATGGGGTACACGGCGATATAGAAAAGGGTCAGAATTATTAGAAGATGATGGGCTTGTTGGAATTTTGAAGGAAACTGGAAATTTCGGGATGGAAGAACTTCTTAACAGCATTAGTGCACTTATAAATAATGAAGGAATTTACGAGTATACTGTAGAAATGAAAAATCATGGATACAATGCAGTATTCTCTGGAAGAGAAAGAACAAGTCTGAATGTTGTATATGATAATAGAACAAAAATGTTTGTCATTCATAGATATAAAAACAGATTGCGAGCAGCTGGAGCAAGACGAGTTGCAGCACTTGTAGAAACACAACCAAGAAGAGTTGATCATTATAATTACAATTGGGGTGAAGGAACAACACTATATTTAGGAGTAAAGTTTAGTACAGATGGAGATAAAATAACTCCAACCTTACTCACAGAAAGAAGGAAAGGATTAGATTATTGGATATTGAAAGGGGATAAAGTGACATATATATCACCACAACAAGCCGAGAATGATGTAGAAGAAAGAATAACACGTGCAATCCGGGAACAAAATCCAATACAAAAATCACAATCATTGAGCAATGCTAAGAAATATAATTACTCTGTTGTATTTTTAGCATGGCATACAAATGGCAGGTATGTCGGGTTTTACAAAGGACCATTCTATGAGGCATTTTTGAAAGGCATTCAGAAAGCACAAAGTGCAGCAATTATAGATGAAATTAGAAGAATACATACATTTTATAATGAAATACAATCGAGCATTCCTGGAATAGAAACAGCAGCAAAATAAACCACTTCAACTATTTCTTGACTGTAAATTTTTCTTTTTTCGCCTTTTCCGAAATAATCGCACTATTTCCTTCTGGATCTTCAATGATAATATCAATAGTGTCATGGCCCCATAATGCTGCCTGAACTTTTTTCAAAAGGTTCTTTGCTTTTTTTCTGTCT
>JAHFMP010000102.1 GCA_023267795.1 Candidatus Woesearchaeota archaeon
GAGGTTTTGGACATCAAAAAGTACTAATACTCGTTGTTCTTTATGTTTCATATAAAATCACACATTAGCAAACTATGTGTGTTTAAAGAACCAGAGGTATTTAATTCTTTTGGAATTATCGGAATTATCAGAATCTCCACTCCGAAGGACTGCGGAGATTCTGAACAATACAATAATTTTATATATCTCTTTTCTCTGTATTAAGAAGAGGCAACGTATGCAAAAAAAAGCAGAAGCAAAACAAAGTGCAATAGTCACTCCGTGGGAAGTCAAAGGCAATGTAGATTACAACAAAGTTATCAAAGAGTTTGGCACCCAACCAATAGATGAAAAACTTCTTGCAAGAATACAAAAGCATACAAAAAAGCTTCATCCATTTTTACGTCGCCAGATTTTTTTTTGCCATAGAGATATGGATAGGATTTTAGATGCGTATGAAAAAGGAGAAAAATTTTACCTTTACACAGGCAGAGCACCATCTGGACCTGTACATCTTGGTCATGTTGTTCCGTGGATATTTACAAAATGGCTTCAGGATAATTTTAATGCAATATTATTGTTTCAGCTTCCTGATGAAGAAAAGTTTTTGTTCAAAGAAAACCTTACATTAGAGGAGAGCAGAAAATGGGCGCATGAAAACATTCTTGACATTATTGCGTTAGGATTTGATCCAAAGAAGACAAAAATTTTCCTGGATACAGAATATGCAGGAACAATGTACAAACATGCGTGCAGAGTAGGAAAAAAGATTACATTCTCTACAGCAAAAGCAGTGTTTGGATTTAGCAATAACACCAATATTGGACAGATTTTCTATACTGCTATGCAATCAGTTCCTGCATTTTTGCCAAGTATTTACGAAGGAAAGCCAACGCTTTGTTTGATTCCGTATGCAATTGACCAGGATCCGCATTTTAGAATTACACGAGATATTGCAGAAGCACTTGACTATCCAAAGCCTGCGAGTATTCAGTGTCGCTTTTTGCCAGGATTGCATGGCTTAGAAAGTCATGGGAAAATGTCTTCTTCAGAAGAGTCAGGTGCAATTTATACAACAGATAATCCAGAACAAGTAAAAAAGAAAGTTATGAAGTACGCATTTTCAGGTGGACAGGCAACAATTGAAGAACATCGAAAACTGGGAGGAAATCCTTATATTGATGTCAGTTATCAATGGCTGACATTCTTTGAAGAAAACGACAAAAAGTTGGAGAATATCTACAAAGAGTATAAGTCAGGAAAATTACTGACAGGAGAATTAAAGACAATCCTTATTAACAAGCTCAACCAATTCTTGACAGAGCATCAGAAGAAGCGAGAATTGGCAAAGAAGCATGTGGAAAAATTTATGATGAGGGATTGAAGAGAATATAATTGAACAAAAACTATATATACCTCTTTCTCCAGAAAAGGCAATGATGGCAGAGAAAAGTAGAAAAGCTATAAAAGGAACAAAAACTTCAAAAAAGAGCTATGATGAAACCCCAGGTTTTCGTTCTGATGAAGACCTCAAGAAAGCAGAGAGAGATTTGGGATCTGCAACATCAACGTTGCCTTTGTCACAATCGTTTTTTGTAACAAGCATTTTTGGCTTTATAATATCTGCTGGTCTTACTATCTATGGACGAATAAGTGAAACATGGGGATTTGCATTCTGTTTTGTATTTGTGATGATGTTCATTGCAAGTTTTGTTTCTATTACACCGAGTGGAAAGGATGTGTAAACTATGAACAGGACAGGAAAGCTGTTTCTTTTACACCATTATCTATAAGGAACTTTTATAAAAAAGAGCTATACAAGAAAGCTCCCTACTGTCGCTAATTTTGAAAGCTTAAGCTAATCCAAGAGAGAAAGTTGCAATATACTTGACATCATAAAATGGAGAGCAAAAAAACAGATGACGAAGAGATGACAATGTCCTGAAAATATCATCTACTTTATAAAAAACAAAGCATTCCCTTGGCACTATGGTTGATTGGCATTTAGAATCAGAAGTCGAGCATTATGAAGCATTTCGACAGACGTTAGAAACAATTATTTCTGAAGGAAAGCTTGAAGAGTGGGTAAAGGAAAGGCTTGAGCACGATGTGACTTGGGGAGGAAATGGAGTTCCTATGGGCCCTTCGATACTTCCTGAAGAAGAAACACGATTCCATCATGATTCAGAACCTGCATTAGCAGCAGTCTGGTACTTTATACTGAAAGGGTATGGTAATGAAATCTTAGATGCAGGGATTACATTAACGCAAGAATTGCCAGCAATGCAAAAACTATGTGCAGATAGTGGGAAAGATAGACTATATTTTTATATAGGGAAGTTAGATGAACTTTTTTTACATGTTGTTCCTCCACTAGAAGATGAAGCAATGAAAGCATATTTTAAAAAATATGAAGCAAAGATAAAAGCGTGGGGAGAAGCTATTGGAGATCAGGTTATAAGACAAGAGGGAAATCTTCTTACATGGCAAGAGAGAGAGGAAGGGATATATTGCTTTTCTGAAGATTCAGAAGGAAAATTAATAGAGGCGTATGGGGATGTGCAAAAGAGAATAAGTACCCCTTTAGGAAATAAAGAACAAATGAAAGAATGGTTGGACCTATATGTTAGGGGAAAAATGGCCTGTGCAAATAGCGGACAAGAAGTTCTCAATATATTGAATGTACAGGATGCAAAACCATAAATATCCATTCATTCTAAAAGGATTATATATGAAAACCAAAAGTAATTCATATTTTATATACCAAAATAAATTTACAATCAGGATTAATAATTTTAGATGCATAGAAATATTAATCATACATCTTATATTGCTTGGTCAAATCAAGAACATTTTCATGAACACGTAATAATTTTTCTTCATTGCCATGATTTTTGACAACCTCTGCAATCCATAAACCAATATCTTTCATTTCCTGTTCTTTCATTCCACGACAAGTTAATGCTGGAGTTCCTAAACGAATTCCAGATGGATCAAAAGGACCACGAGGATCAAAAGGAATAGTGTTTTTGTTTACAGTAATTCCTGCTTTATCGAGTGCAGTCTCTGCCTGCTGTCCTGTCACACCTATTTTTGTCAAATCAACAAGAAGCAAATGATTATCTGTCCCACCACTGACAAGACGAAGTCCTTGTTCCATTAAACTGTCAGCAAGTACTTTTGCATTCTTGACAATTTGTTGAGCAAAAACTTTAAAATCAGGCTTCAATGCTTCACCAAATGCAACAGCTTTTGCGGCAATAGCATGTTCATGCGGTCCTCCCTGCAATCCTGGAAATACTGCTTTGTCGATTCGTTGTGCAAGCGTCAATGTGCTTTCTGGATGATATTTTTCTCTAAGTGGATCTTCTTTTCTGGATAGAATCATTGCACCGCGAGGCCCGCACAATGTTTTGTGCGTTGTGGTCATGACAACATCAGTAAAAGGAAATGGGCTTGGATGCGCATCTCCTGCAATCAAGCCAGCAATATGGCTCATATCAACCATAGAATAAGCACCTACTTCTGCTGCAATTGCTGCAAATTCTTTGAAATCAATAGTGCGGGGATATGCAGTGTATCCTGAAATAATCATTTTAGGCTGTTCTGCAACTGCCATTTTTCTAATTGTGTCAATGTCCAATTGTTCTGTTTCTTTATCAAGACCATATTGCACAAAGTTGTATGCTTTTCCTGAAAAATTGACACTGTGACCATGGGTTAAATGTCCTCCATGGCTTAAGCTCATGCCCATAACTTTGTCTCCAAAATCAAGAAGTGCAAAATAAATTGCCATATTTGCAGGACTTCCGGAATAGGGCTGAACGTTCACATGTTCTGCGCCAAAGAGTTGTTTTGCGCGATCAATTGCGAGCTGTTCTACTTGGTCAATAAATTCATTGCCTCCATAGTATCTTTTTTTTGGATATCCTTCAGAATATTTGTTGTTCAAAACACTGCCTAATGCTTCGAGAACAGCTTTGCTTGGAAAACTTTCGCTTGGAATCATTTCAAGGCAATCGTATTGTCGTTTTTTTTCAGCTGAAATGAGAGTTGCAACTGTGGAATCCATTTGGGTGATAGAAGAGCTAAAATTTTTCATAAAAAAAGAAATTTTTACAACTTTAAATGGTTTGTTGTTTCAGGCAGTAGATTCGAAATATATGAAAACACTCAAATTTCAATAGTAATTTCATGAGGATTTTTTGGAACAATACGTACTTCTTTTTCTTTTTTCAATTGGAGAAAGGCAGCGATCTCTTTTGGTATTCGTACAGCAAGACTATTTCCAACTTGCGCAACCTTTGTTTTCTTTGCGAGTCCAAATAATCCAAGCTCTTTTGATCTTGCTTGTATTTTTTTTGCAGTATCGCTGTCAAAGAAAGCTTCACCACATATAGTACAAACTGTT
>JAHFMP010000103.1 GCA_023267795.1 Candidatus Woesearchaeota archaeon
AAGAAGGAAAATATTCGTGGGGAGCACATGCAGAAAAAATTTATTACGGTCTTGGAGAAAATGCAAAGCTTAAGATGGAGCAGAGAGCAGCTGCTTTTTTTGAGAAAAGAGAAAAATAACATACTCACTTTTTTTAAAAGTATTACTGTTGTTTCCTTTGATGAAGATGCTTCTTACAAAAGCATTGAACTTGAAAGAGCTCTTCGGAAAAAAGGCATGATGTTGGCAAAGCTAGATCTTTTTATTGCTTCTATCAGCATGCAACATAATCTGCTTTTTCTCACGACAGATAAGGATTTCAAAAGAGTATATGGACTTCGCTCTGTTCATATTATATAATGATATACTTTTGTTGGTGTTTTAATACGCTGAAAATCTCTAAGATTTGATTAAATGTTTTGCTTTAATAAATAAGTTATTAAGATTTAATAATTAATTAAATATTTTAGTTTTATTTTTAGTTTTGGAATAATTAAAAATAGCCAGAAGTGACACTGTTCTTTTTGTTGCGGTTCTCGTCATAATGATCGCTTTTTTAATTCACTTTAAAGTAGTAAAAATAGAAAAATATAAAAACAACAGTATATTTTCCTTCTAAAATGGACAAATCAATAACTAATGCAGTACTTATTTTAGGAGCATTTTTTGTTGTTGCTAAACAATGTGCTGGAGAAGTACAGCACATATTTTCGCCGCCTATTTTGACACAGTCTCAAGCATATGAGACGATTGATAGAAAAATGAAGGAATTAGAAATGAGTGATTCTCTTTATTCTATTGACGTCAACTTAAGAGAAATGTATCATGGAATTGTATACACAGAATGTCCAAGACCAGGAGAATATATGATTGTTTTGCCATCTTTAGCTACAGAGTACGATCTTGAACAAGAAGTCAAGCGTATTCAGCATCAAAGAGCATGTCCTGGATATAGATGACACGTGATAGACGACGTAATACATGGCAATCGCAGTCTCTAATGCTATAAAATGTTTCTCTATTTCCTGTCGAAGTTGCAGATTACACTCGAGACATCAGATGGCATCCTAAAACATAAAATTTAAATACTAATTAATACTTACTTATAATTATATGTACTTAATCCTGACACATCATGCACAACAACGAATGGATAAGTATGGAATAACAGAGGATCAAATAATGATGACAATTCAACGTGGCGCAAAGATTCCGCAAACAGATGGGTTTGTTGCAGTTTATACCTACATTCGTGTTGCATATAAAATAAGAGGAGAGAAATACATTATAAAGACAGTAATGATGGAACGGTGAAGAACATGGAAAAATGTTATATCTGTGAAAAAGGAACTCTGGAAAAGAAAAAAATACCGTACACTTTTATGGATGAGCAAATTGGGAATTTTGAAGCAGAGGTATGTCCTATCTGTGGAGAAACATTTTTTGATGAAGAAACATCTCGAAAAATAACTGCTGCAACAAAGGCAAAAGGCTTGTGGGGTATTGGTGCACGAACAAAAATTGGTCAAGCAGGAAGCACACTTGATATTCGCCTTCCCAAAAGAATAATTGATTTTCTTAGTCTCAAAAAAGGAGAAGAGGTTATTATCTATCCAGAAACAAAGAAACGATTGGTTATTGAACTCTAGAGAATTTTGATGGCAATCTTCCCAAAAAAGCAGGAGAGAACTTGGACGAAAACATGGTTGTAGTATGCCTGATGCGATTATTGCTGCGATAGCTGTTCTCAATAACGCTGCGCTTATCACAAGGAATGTGAATGATTTAATTTTTCTAAGAATTTTTGAGAGTGTTGAGACAGCTCGACAGAATATATTCAATTAAGCAATGTTTATACAATCTAAATAGAAATTAAGAAAATGGTCAATAAGTTTCAACTTCTACTCCTTTAATTTTCTCAAAGTCTTTTCCATTTCTTGTGACAATTATTGTAATTCCTTTGCTTAACGCAATTCCTGCAATAAGACAGTCACAGTCTGCGATAGTTTCTCCTTCTTTTGTTAAAGAAGCAGAAAGCTTTGCTGCTTGTATAATCGCACTGTCATCCAACTGTAAAACCCTAATATTTTCAAAAAGTTCTATAATATCCAGATATTTCTGTTGTGTAATTTTTTTCAGAAAAAAACCTTCTAATATTTCATACATGTTTATTTGTGTTGTCAGAAGAGCATCATCGCTATTCATAAGTGCTTCTGTCTCTTTTTTTCCGCAAATAACATCTATAAGAAAGGTTGTATCCAATATTTTCATAGCTGTAACCTCTTCAGTCTTTCTTTGTGCAGTGCAATCTCTATTCCTTTTTTCTTTTTCAGTTCATCCAACATCCCTTGCCCTTCTTCTTCACTAAGTATTCCAAAGAAATCTGAGAGGGGTCGTCTCCTTTTTCTAGAGAATAACCTTATGATCTCTTCAGAAAAGCTTTCATCTTTGAGCTTTGCTCCACCCAGTAGATTGTACGCATCTTCTGTGATTGTTAATGTTTTTGTTACCATACACGTACGTGTGCACGTACTTGTATTTATATTTTGCGAATATGCCTTCAACAACCCTAATTCGCCATAATTCCTGACAGTCTAATAAGGTGTCAATATTTTTATCTCAGAAATCATTTCAAAATGCTTCTTATTTCGTGTTGCGACTAATGGAATTTTGTGTATCAATGCTGTTGCTGCAACAATTGCATCAGGAACTGCACACTTATGTTTTCTTCGTAATTCTCCAGCTTTCCTGGCAATTTGACCACTCACTTCAAGTCGTGTCATGAGTTCAAGGATATCGTTGATTGTTTTCTCTTCTTCTAAAGAATTTGCTGTTTGTCCTGCATAAATCTCTACTTCTAAAATGGTTGAAAAATATGCAGCATATTCTCTTGTTCGTATCTTCTCAAAAAATATTTTTGTTTCAGGAACTCCTCGTAATAGATCAATAAGAATATCTGTGTCAAGCACAAATGTTTGCTTAAGCATATTCTCTTTCCTTCCAAGATTCTCTCAACTTGTTCACATATACTGTACTCTCTTCTTTTATTTTTCCTTTCCAAATGCCAAATGCTGCTTCAACAGGATCTGTTTTGACCTTTTTGAGCACTACTTCATTCTTACGCTCTTCTATTATAACACTATCTCCAATAGAAAGAGCAAGTCCTCTTCGTATTGGTTTTGGCAGGGTAATTTGAAAATTTCTTGTTACTACTACACTCACCATAGTTAATCACCTATAATCACCATAGTTAACTTCTATTTATATTTTGCGGATTCTTCGGGGTATTTTCATATTATAACCACTAATTATTCCTTCATTGATGCATGAAAATTCTAAAGAAAAGGATCATTATTCTTCGCTTCACTTATTATCAAAACTAGGCTGGTACAAAGGCAAGACAAATATAGCTTACCCTATCTTTTCAACTCAAAATAAGCCGAAAGAAGTAAAATATATCTCTTATTCGTCATAATCCATTACAACATCACTTAAACTATCCTATTCCTGTGATTTTTGCCCTCTTTCAACTCAGGAAGCATACTTCCACAATCTGCAGTTCTCAAACTGTTTTGTCGGAATAATTTCCAAAAATACACTCTATTTCGGGATAATGTTGAATAGTCGACATAATGTCCAAATTTTACAATATACTTGGAAAGGTGTTATTCGTAATTTTCTCGAATAGAAAATGAACTAAAATGTTTAAGCAAAAAACAGTAAAAAGATCATAGGCAAAAGGATGTCCTCAGTACTTCTTATTCCTTTCCCATCTAATCAAGGATTTTTCAAATTTTCAAGTATTTCTTAAACAATTTCAGCACACTGTCGAAACAATTATATAATGCAAAATTGTGTTGGGATTTGTTTTATGGCAACTCCGCAATTTATTTTGAGACATTCTGAACCAACAATGAATCCAAGTAGTGATGAGCTTGCAAACATTATCATTCATCGTCTTGGATTAATGCCAAGAAAAAAAGGTTCTACTGAAAAAATGTATCGTGTACTTGTAGAACTCTATGAAAAAGCAAAGACTGCTTCACGGGAAAAAACACCCAGTGCTGCAATTATAACAGTAGAAGAAATGGCTATGCATGCAGGCATTTCCAGACAAACAATGTACGACTATATCAAACGCTGGATAGATACAGATTTCATCACAAAAACAAGCTATATTGACTCAGATCAAAAGGTTGTTGTTGGCTATAAACTCAATGGCCCTACACTTGAATCTGCGTTTGAAAAAACCAGAACAAAAATTCACAATAATCTTGATTTAACTGCAAAATACATTGGAGAACTCCAGCGAATTGTCAAAAACGAAAAAATAAGCAAACGTTTTGAAGAAAAAGAAACAAAAAGAATTGGCTCTGAAGAAACTCCTGCAACCCCTGAAACAACTGA
>JAHFMP010000104.1 GCA_023267795.1 Candidatus Woesearchaeota archaeon
ATGGCAGCATACTTTACAACTGTTGTTGCAATGATTCCGCTTTTCTGGGCAGGTGCAGGCGCATTGAAAGGATTTGCATTGACCACTATTTTAGGAGTTACCATTGGTGTTTTTATTACCAGACCTGCATATGCTATTGCTATTGAAGCTGTGTTGAAGGATGATAGAGAATAAACAACAACCTTTTAATATCTGGACTTTTTTTTTGATGATATGGACGTTGATAAACACAAAACACATCCTCTTGCAATTATCTCTGTAATGCTTGCAACACTCCTTACTGCAACTGGCCAATTCTTATTTAAGCTTGGTACAGCAAACCTAACTCTTAGTTGGGATATTATTCAGAATTGGTATCTCATTGGAGGATTTGCTATTTATGGTATCAGTGCTGCGATTCTTGTTATCTCACTCAAATATGGCGAACTTTCTGTCCTCTATCCTGTAATTTCCTTGAGCTTTGTCTGGGTGAACATTATTTCCTTTGAATTTTTAGGAGAGCAGTTGAATTCTTTCAAATGGGCAGGTGTGAGTTTGATTATTCTTGGTGTCAGTTGTATAGGGTTTGGTAGCAATAATGGTGCTTCTTCATCTTCAAAAGGCGATGCTTCATGACAACAACAATTTTGTCTATTGGATTAGTTCTTATTGCGACACTTATCGGTGCATGTGGTGCATTATTCCTTAAGTATGGAGCAGAACGCTTAACGCGAAAGAATAAACTTACATTTTTCAATTCCAGACTTCTTGTAGGTGTCTTCTTTTATGGTTTAAGCAGTGTTTTCTTTCTTTATGCGTTAAAAGGAGGAGAGCTTTCTGTTCTTTATCCCATTACTTCATTATCTTACGTCTGGATTAGTTTGTTGTCCATCAAAATGCTTGGAGAAAAAATGAATTTTTTTAAATGGCTTGGCATAGCTGCCATATTAGTTGGCGTTACTTTAATAGGATTCGGGAGCTAATAGCAGTATTTATTGTAATTTGTAGTGGTGATTATAATGACTGAAATTATTATCTTATCGTTAGGCGGATCATTGATTTATCCAAAAGATATTGATGTTGCGTATTTGAAGAAGTTTAGAGAATTTATTTTATCTTATATTTCTCAGGATAAACGCTTTGGCATTATTACAGGTGGCGGTGCAATCTGTCGTGAGTATATTAAAAAAGCAAATGAAATTACTCCATTGCATACTGCACAGAATGATATGATTGGCATTTCTACTACTCGAGCCAATGCGCAGCTTGTTCATGAAATATTTGCTGATTTTGCATATCATGCTGTCATTATTGATTATAGTAAACCTCTTCAGACAGATAAACCAATAATTGTAGGCGCAGGATGGATACCCGGTTCCAGCACAGACAAAGATGCAGTTCTTCTTGGAAAAATGTTTCATGCAAAAACCATTATCAATCTTACTAATGTCGATTATGTTTATGATAAAGATCCATGCAAACATGCTGATGCAAAACCAATAAAAAAAATCAGTTGGCAGGGCTTTAAAAAAATCATTGATGGAGAATGGAAAGCAGGCATGAATCTGCCTTTTGATCCCATCGCAGCAGCACTTGCTGAAAAAGAAAAGATGAAAGTTGTTGTTTTGAATGGAAACAATCTTGACAATCTGGAAAAGTATTTATCTGGCAAAGAGTTTGTAGGAACAGTGATTGGCTGATTGTTCAGGTTACTTTGAATCATAAATCATCATTTTTATAAACTATTTTGTGTTTCTCTATTCAATATTGGAGGATGACAGCTATGGCATTATTGGGATTTAATTTTAAGAAAATACTTGCAGAAAAAAAGACAGATTCAAGGGAAAAAATAAACATCAACAACAATGTTTCCATTATCAATGTGGAGCAAGCAACATTTCCTATCGGTGCACAAACACAAGAAGGATCTCGAATACACTTTTTGTTTACAACAACATATGATCCTGATTTTGGAACAATAGAACTTCATGGAAATCTCATGTATCTTGCTGAAGAAAAAGAAATTAAAGAAATCCAAAAAACATGGGATAAAGATAAAAAACTTGCACCTGATTTGATGAAACAAGTAATAAACGCAATTCTTGGCAAATGCAATATTCAGGCACTTGTGATGAGCAGAGACGTTGCGTTGCCTCCACCTGTTCCATTGCCACGGGTAACTGTCCGCTAATTTTGTATTTGTAAATCTAAATTTTGACTTGTGCCCTCCGATTCAGCGAGTGATTTCAGAGATCTCTTTTCCACAAGAAATTAAGCCATACATTTTTTCCGCCGCCTGAAAACCGCACGCTCGCCTCTTATTTGTCCCCCTTATTCCCATTAAGGGGGACAAAAAGAGACAAGGAAAAGAAAAAGTGAATAGAGATAGGCGGCGGAAAAAATGTTCCTCTGTTTCCTGTCGAAGTTGCATATTTCACTCGAGAAATCGGATGGCACTTTGACTCGCAAAATATATAAATCTAGAGTCATTTGTACGATTTGTGGAATCTATGACAAACAAGCAAATCAAACTCAAAGTGGCAGAAGCAATTCAAGATGATGTCAACAAAGGAATTGTAAGAATTGATTCTAACTTTATGCATGAACTTGGCATCAGGCCAGGAGATATTGTTGAAATAAAAGGAGAACGAGTCTGTCTTGCAATTACAGATCGTGCATATCCAGGAGATATTGGCCTTAACATTGTTCGCATGGATGGTATTACCAGAAGAAATGCAAAAACAGGAATAGGTGAACTTGTTATTGTTAAAAAAGGGGTCATAAAAGAAGCAAAGCGCGTTACAATTGCTCCTGCTCAAAAAGGAATCATGATACGTGCGTCACCAACAATTTTCAAGCAGGGACTTCTCGGAAGGGCAGTTATGAAAGGAGATATTGTTTCTCTCGGCGGTTCCACACGACGACGAAACACAATGAGTGCTTCTCCTTTCTTTAATGATATTTTTTCTGTGCTTGATGAAGGTATGCAGGGATTTGGCTTTAGTGACATCAAGTTTGTTGTTGTTGACACAGATCCAAAGCAAGGCGGTGTTATTGTTTCTGACTTAACTGATGTGAGATTTAACCCAGAAGCAGTAGAATTTGATGAAGAAAAAGTGTTTGATGTTACTTATGAAGATATAGGAGGCTTGACTGACGAAATTAAAAAAGTAAGAGAGATGGTAGAGCTTCCATTAAAACATCCTGAAATTTTTGAACGCTTAGGAATTGAACCTCCAAAAGGAGTGCTCCTCCATGGACCTCCTGGAACAGGAAAAACATTGCTGGCAAAAGCTGTTGCAAATGAAACAAACAGTCATTTTGTTTTGATTAACGGTCCTGAAGTAATGTCAAAATATTACGGCCAGTCTGAGCAAAACATTCGCAAGAAATTTGAGGAGGCAGAAAAAAATGCACCATCTATCATTTTTATTGATGAAATAGATGCCATCGCAGGAAAACGTGAGGATGTGCATGGTGAAGTGGAAAAACGTGTTGTTGCGCAGCTGCTTGCAATTATGGATGGCATGAAGGCACGAGGTAAAGTTGTTGTGATTGCAGCAACAAACATGCCTGATGTTCTTGATTCTGCACTTCGCCGACCAGGAAGATTTGACAGAGAAATTGAAATAGGTGTTCCTGGAAAAGAAGCCAGATTGAACATTCTTAAGATTCACACACGTAATATGCCATTAACAAAAGGATTTGATCTCAAGCGAATTGCTGATATTACCCATGGTTTCGTAGGAGCAGATCTTGCCTCTTTATCAAAAGAAGCAGCAATGGTTGTTTTGCGAAAATTGTTACCTGAATTAAAACTCAAAGAAGATGAACCTATTCCAAAAGAATTTTTAGAAAAACTCAGAATTAGTCCTGATGATTTTATGGAAGCACTGCGAACTGTACGACCAAGTGCAATGCGTGAAGTGCTCGTTGAAGTTCCAAGCATTAAATGGGAAGATGTTGGTGGCCTTGAATACGTGAAACAAGAATTGCGTGAAGCTGTTGAATGGCCTCTCAAACATCCTAACGCATTTACAAATTTAGGGGTGAAGCCTCCTAAAGGAATTTTGATGTATGGGCCTCCTGGTTCAGGAAAAACATTGCTTGCAAAAGCAGTTGCAAATGAAAGTGAGGCAAATTTTATTCTTGTGAAAGGGCCGGAACTTCTCTCAAAATGGGTTGGGGAAAGCGAAAAAGCAGTTCGTAAAGTTTTCAAACGTGCACGACAAACAAGCCCTACAATTATATTTTTTGATGAAATTGATGCGCTTGCTCCAAAACGCGGATTCGGGGGCGATAGTAATGTGACAGAACGTGTTGTTAATCAATTGCTGACAGAAATTGATGGATTAGAGGTGTTGACAAATGTTGTTGTGATTGC
>JAHFMP010000105.1 GCA_023267795.1 Candidatus Woesearchaeota archaeon
GAAAGTAGGAATGAAAAAAAGATATTGGGCTTGGATTTTTAAATGTTTTGTATCAAAATCTGGTTCGCTTCGCTCATTGCTGATTTTGATGAGGAAAATTTTTATTGACATACAAAATAATCTTTTTGGCAACTTGTTCTGGAGTCATATCTGTTGTATCAAGGACAAAATCATACATGCTGAAATCCAGATAATCAACTCCATACTTTTCCATGTAGCGTTTTCTCTCCAGTGATTGTCTTTTTTTAATGTTTGCAATAGTTTTTTTCAGCGTGCTGTTTTCTTCAACAAAACGCTGATCATTATATATTCGTTTTGAACGTACCTCAAGATCTGCGTGAAGAAATATTTTTATTGAAGAAGGTATAAAATGAAATCCTAATCTTGAGTCGAGAACAAATGCCTCACCTTTTTTCTTTTCTAATCTCTTTTGCCAATTGTCAAGTTCTTTGTCAATGCTCGAATCTCTTTCTCCTATTTTGTTGAGCTCAATAATTGTGACTCCGCGTGCAGCAGCCATTGTTCGCATATAATCCCCTGTCGAGTAGCGCTTGAGCTTGAGTTTGTTTGCAATACTATCTGCAACAGTGCTTTTGCCAGAACCAGCTTCTCCTGAAATAGTGATTCTGACAGGTTTTTTGTTTTTTGTACGCATATCTTTTCTCTCTTTTCGAACATTTATTAATTTTACTCAAAATCCTCGATAAGGTAACGAAGTTACTGAACATGAGAATTTTGCAATAGAAACAATTATAAAGGAGTTTTTGTTCTTCCTGAACATTGAACCTAAACTACGAAGAGTGATAAGATGGGACGAATTAAAACAATGCAGGTGAAACGGGCAACAAATCAATTGCTTAAACAATATCCTACTGCATTCACAAAAAATTTTGTCGAGAATAAAGAGATTGTTACAAAATACATGGATGCAAAATCCAAAAAAATTAGAAATACTATAGCAGGATATGTTACTAGATTAATGAAAAAAGCAACAGAATAAAAATTTTTATTTTTTAAAAAGAGGTGACATCAATGACAATAGAGGTAGGTGACAACTCTATCTTTATTGGCAACAAACCATTTATGAACTATGTCACAAGTGTTGTGATGCAGTTTACGACAAAAGAAGCCTCTGAAGTAATTGTCAAGGCCCGCGGCAAATTTATTTCTCGGGCAGTTGATGTTTCTGAGGTAGCTGTAAAACGCTTTTTGCAGGATAGAATTGATGTGAAGTCCATTCAAATTGGCAGTGAAGGATTTGAAAATGATGACGGCAAAAACATTCGCGTTTCTACTATTGAGATTGTTCTTGTAAAAAGAACAGAAATATAAAATACAATTATGGAGGAATGAGAATATGAAAAAAACAATAGTATTTTTGTTAAGTCTTGTGGCAGTTGCCATACTTCTTCTTGCGGGGTGTGGGTCAGAAGAAAGAATAACAGAAGCAGCTGCTCCTGTTGAGGAAACAACAACAGTTTCTGTTGAACAAACACCTGCTCAATCTTCTGAAACAGCAGAAGAAACAAGCACAGAAACTACTGAAGAAAGTGCAATAAGTGAATCTATGGAAACAACATCCACTGAATCCAGTTCAGAGGAAACAATATATGAAGGTGCTTCTGTTGCTGGCTGCGTAGACAGTGATGGTGGCAAAAATTATGACCTTGTCGGAAGTATTGTTGATGCTCGAGGTGTTACTGATAAAGATCGCTGCAGCGAAAATGAAAACTTTCCAGGCAAATTATATGAAAGCTACTGTCAGGAAGATGGTAATCATGGCAGAGAAACATATGATTGTCCTTCTGAAAAATGTTCAGCAGGCGCTTGTGTTGCAGTTGAATAAGCATCTGTGATTGAATAAATTATTTTTTATTTATTTCAAATTTCATTTTGTATCTTTTCTTTAACATAATTTTTATAAACACATCTCTTGCTTCATTTGATTATGGGCTTGTAGCATAGCTTGGATAGTGCGGCCGGCTTCGGACCGGCTGACCGGGGTTCAAATCCTCGCAAGCCCGTTTATGTTTGCAATGCCCGGATTTGAACACAATATTTTTTAAAAATCAAAATGAAACAAACAATCAAAACCTTAATCACTGCACATGCACATTTTGACAAAGATGCAATAGATCTTTTTTCTTCTTTCAGTACAGTTATTGTCAGGCAATTTTCACGAAATGAATTGCTCAAACACATTGCGGATTTTCATATTCTTGTAATTCGTATAGAAACAAAAGTTGACAAAGAACTTATTGATGCTGCAAAAAATCTTAAAATTATTGCAACTGCAACAACTGGATTAGATCATATTGATGTGGAATATGCAAAAAAAAAAGGAATTGAACTTATTGCAGCGCAAGGTGTCAACACAACTGCAACAGCAGAGCATGCAATGGCTCTATTATTGGCACTTGTTCGTAAAATTCCTGCAGCTCATAAATTTCTATTACAAGGTGAATGGAATCGTACAGTATTTATTGGCACAGAATTATTCGGCAAAAAACTTGGTGTTGTTGGTTTTGGAAGAATAGGAAAAGAAATTGCTTTCAGAGCACGTGCGTTTGGAATGACTATTCTTGCCTATGATCCATATTTGAATGACGAAGATTTTGTAAAAAATAATGCTGCAAAAATGGAATTGGATATACTACTTCAAGAAGCTGATGTTATCACACTTCATGTTTTTCTTACAGACGAAACACGTGGATTTATGAACAAAGATAAATTTGCGTTAATGAGGCCAACTGCATTTTTGTTGAACTGTTCTCGTGGAGAAGTTGTTGTTGAAAAAGATCTTCTTGATGCTTTAGAACACAAAAAAATAGCAGGAGCAGCACTGGATGTTTTTGCAAAAGAGCCACTTCCTGCAACAAGCTCATTGATAGTATATGCAAAACAGCATGACAATCTTCTATTAACACCACACATTGCTGGATCAACATTGGAAGCAATTCATGATTCTGGCATGGACGTTGCAAAAAAAACCAAAGAATTTTTTGAACGTTGATAAAATATTTATACTTCAATAACAATAATGATTCCGTAATGGTCGACGTTCCTTATATTGCTCAACAGTCTATATACGATTGTGGTGCTGCTGTTGTTGGCATGGTTACTAAATATTATGGCATCTATACAGATCATAATGTTCTCGTTGAAAAACTGCTGGTGGATAAAGATAAACCATTTAGTCATACGCCAAAACGTAGATTGCGTAAAGTTTTTTCTGAACTAGACATGGTTACTGTTGAATTTGCGCTTGTTGGTCCTGAAGAGGAAAAAGAACATTTTCATGTTCTTTCAACAAGACATTTAGATTGCGTTATTACAATGCTTGATGCGGATTTTCCTGTCATTCTGAATTACAAAAAGGCTGGTCAAGGGCATTATGGTGTTGCTTATGGATATAATAATGATGGAGATAATAATAAAGAACTAATTGTTCATTGTCCTGAAGATGGACCTGACATAAAAATTCCTTTTTCATATTTTGAAAAACACTGGCAAAGTGCCAATAGGCTGTGGGAAAAATGGTTCATGGTTGTTTTAAGTAGAAATAGTAACCCATAAAAACCATAACAAATACTTTGCTTTATGCCAACATATATCATCGAACACCTTGATACAGAACTTTATAAGTGGTCTTTTTTAGAATACAAACATATTTCTGAAATTGTTGGCAAAAAAAATCTTCTTTTTACAAATATTAAAAACCCAGATGAACAGAAAAAATTAAAAAGAATAGGAAAAGTAGAAATGAAATCACTGAAAGAAATAACCTTCAGAAAAACATGTATTTTAGATCCTGATGCATCAAAAACATTAGAACCAAAAGATAAAAAAGAATTTGATTATCTTATTTTTGGAGGCATTTTAGGTAATGATCCTCCAGAACAAAGAACACAAAAAGCATTTACAGGAATGCAATCTGAGAGAAGAAACCTCGGCAATAAACAAATGAGCACAAACACTGCTGTCTACGTTGCAAAGAAAATTATGGACGGCAAACCATTTTCTGCATTTGAATTTATTGATGAATTAGTAATCCCAATTGATAATGGTGAAGAAATTATTTTACCATTTCGTTTTGTTGTGGAAAATGGAAAACCTATTCTTGCAAAAGGATATGTGGAGTTTGTGAAGAAGTATGATGTGTTTTGATCCTTAACGAGTGGTAAAATTTAAAAACAATGGTCCGAACTGACCTAAAATAGTATTGTTTATATATTAGTTAGTATTATTAATTCTAAAATAATTTAAGTCGAAAAGAGGTGTATTGTTATGTCAAGAAAAGCAAGAAAATTAGATGTAGAGTGC
>JAHFMP010000106.1 GCA_023267795.1 Candidatus Woesearchaeota archaeon
AACAAGGATTGAAAGTTATATGATAGTACGGTCCTATAACGCTGCTCATTAGTGAAGAACTCCATCCACCAGAACCTGCATCAGCAACACTTCCATCGCCAAAAACTCGTCCCCAAACTTCTCTAAATGGCTGTTTTGTCCCATAACCATAAGAAAAACTATTTGCCTCCACATTCCCATTTGCATCAACATTACCATTTACAGAAATACTTTGGGGAATCGGATCGTTCCAATTAATCTCTCCAACACTATGACCAAAACTTGAAGGAGTGTTTGTATTAAAAGCGCCAACAACTACTATTATCCCCAATAATAAAACAGCTCCAAGCAAGATAAAAAAATGCGTCTTGCTAATATTCACCTCAATTTTCATATCTTATAAAAGGATTCTAGTTTTAAATATCTTTCGTAAATAAAATAAATCTAAAAAAAGATATGAGTAAAAAGAGAGCTATCAAATTATAGGGCTACAAAGTTTTTGATGATTGATGAAAAAGCAAAGAAAAATGAAATGAGTTCAAAATAAATAGAAGTCAAAGAAAGATTTTTAAACAGCTCTCGTCTCTCTCCTAGATGAAAAAAATCCTTCTGCTATCAATACTCATCATACTAGCAAGTTCCATCATTCTCGCAGAGGAAAATGACGTCTCAGGTATTCCAAAAATAACAGAAACAGTAAAATGTATTTTTGCCAACTCAAATGTAGAGCAAAAATGCTATGCTTCTAATTCTCTAAATGAAGTATTTAGTTGCAAAGGAATTGGAAGCTGCTCAGTAGAAATCAATGGAATAATAAAAGAAAACTTATTAGATGAAATAGTAATCTGGAAAAGTAGCTGCAGCGGCAATCCTTCAACAAGAATTGATGGGCAAGACGAAATTATTACATTCGAATGTAAAAACAATGAAGCAAAAATTGACGAAAGTGAAATTGAACAAGTAAGCGAACAGGTAAAATGCCTCTTCTCTACAGAAATAAGGAATATTTGCTCTTCCTTTATCCGTGGTGATGCGAATCAGGATGGAGAGGTAGATATTAGCGATCCGATTTACATCAGCAACTATCTCCAAGGAAGTGCAGAATTAGGATGTTGGGACGCTGCAGACGTCAATGATGACGAAAGAATAGATGAAGAAGATTATCTGTACCTCCTAAAATATTTATTTGAAGGAGGGCAAAGACCACTCGCTCCTTTCCCAACCGCAGGGAACGATGAATCTTGTGACAATAATGATAATGATAATGATGGGAGAGTTGATGAAGGTTGTTTGAATACAGGCGCTTCATCTGCTATCTATAGGTGCTATGCAAATACAGGCGCTCGATGCGAAGGAGCAGCGCATTGTACAGTCACTGTTTCAGGCAAAAGAGGAACAGGACTCATTTGGAAAAGTTCGTGTGGTGGAGAAGACAAAACAATCATAGACGGCAAAGACGAGTATGCTGAGTTTCAATGTCAAAACAACAAAACTCAAAAAGAGATTGAAATAACAGAAAAAGTAAAATGCGTCTTCAAAAATGCAAAATCTGAGCAAAAATGTTATGCAAATAGTGGAGAAAGTTGCACAGGATCTGAAACCTGCACAACAGAAGTAACAGGAGTAAAAGGAGAAAGAATAGTTTGGAAAAGTTCTTGTGGAGGATATGACTATACAGTAATAGATGGTGAAGAAGAGTATGCTGAATTTGATTGCTCTTCTGGAAAAGAAGTAGAGGAAGAACAGATCAAAAGCAAGGGATTCAAATTCGCATACTGGCAATGTTATGATGGCATGGAAGAGAAATCAGAAGAAGAAACATCATGTAAAACCTCTGATATTTGGAGGCAATATGCAGAAGAATTTTGCAAAAATCATTGTTCAGAGGAGGGAAGCAAATGTGGAATCAACACCTTCAGTGTCTCTCAATACTGTTACGATGAAGAATCCAAAAAAGGAGCTGAAAGTCAGACGCAATCAAAATGTGAATACGCCCTAAAAGCATGTAAAGAAGGAGACATCATCTCATGCACGAAGTGGAAATCGTATTGTGGAGAGAAATTAGAAAAAGGAGTAATGAAAGAAGAGGAAGAAATAGAAACTATTTTGACATGCAAGGACAGTTGTCCTCTTGATAACAAATGTTATCCCTTTGGATATAGAAAAGAAGGAAAATTCTGTATAGACAAAGGCTCCTTCGAACAACAGCGAAGCGCAGATGAAGTGTGTGAAAACAACTTTGAATGCAAAAGCAATGTCTGTGTCTCAGAAAAATGCGTCAGCCAAGGTTTGCTTGAAAAAATCCTCAACTGGTTCAGAGAGATATTCGGAGCAGAAAAAGTTTAAGACAACACAATTCTAATACCAATTATTTTATCAAAATTTATATATAAATCCAAAGAATTATTGGAAGTTTTAATTTTATTTGAAATACAAAAAAGTATTAACTTCTCATTAAAAAAGAAATGCTGATGATAACTATACAATACCAAGAAAAAAATAGATTTAAATACCCTAAAATTCCTGTATTTACAGATAAGGAATATTGTGTATAGAAATAGCGGCTATTCAGCCAATCTATTTCTCTATTATAACTTTTCAAATTGATATGGAAGATTTTAAGAAATTAGGAATGAGCGAAAGCCTATTAAAAGCAATTGAAGAATTAAATTTCGAAAAACCTAGTGAGATCCAGGAAAAATCAATTCCTAGTGTCTTGAAAGGAAAAGACATAATAGGCAAAAGCGCTACAGGTTCTGGAAAAACACTTGCTTTCGCCGCAGGCATTATAGAAAAAGTAAAAAAAAGACAAGGCGTTCAAGCTCTCGTACTAACGCCAACAAGAGAACTTGCAGAACAAGTTACACAATCATTAAAAAAATTCTCAAAAAATAATCATCTAAAAATACAAGACGTGTACGGAGGCGTTTCAATCTCAAGACAAATAGAAGAAATTAGAAATTCAGAAGTCGTCGTCGGGACTCCTGGCAGAATTTTAGACCATCTCGAAAGAAGAACGCTTGATTTAAAAAATGTGTCAATTCTCGTTATTGACGAAGCAGATAGAATGGCAGATATGGGATTTCTTCCAGATGTAGAAAAAATAATAAAAAGATGTCCTAACGAAAGACAAACATTGCTTTTCTCTGCAACAATATCTCCAGACATAAATTATATAGCAGACAGATACATGAAAAATCCGGAGTATATTTCTGTAAAATCTTATGTCGAAGCTGAAAAACTAAAACAATGTTATTATGACGTCTCTCCAAATAATAAATTCTCCTTACTAGCTCATCTTCTTAAGCAAGATAAATCACAATTAGTAATGGTCTTTTGTAACACAAGAAGAAATGCAGATATTGTGGCAAAAAATTTGCAGCGTCTAGAATTCAAAGCAGTAGCAATCCACGGCGGAAGAACGCAAAACAAAAGAAACAACATTATGGAACAGTTCCATAAGGGTCAAATTCATATTCTAGTTTGCACAGACGTCGCTGCAAGAGGTTTAGATATAAAAAACGTGTCTCATATATATAACTATGACATTCCAAAAAACAGCACAGACTATATACACAGAATAGGCAGAACAGCAAGAGCAGGCAATGAGGGCGAAGCAATCAGTCTTATCTCAAATAAAGATTACAATAACTTCAGTAATATAACAACAGACAAATCTCTAAATATTACTTCTAAAGAATCTCCTAATTTCGAAAATGTTGCATTCCATTTCTCCGATGATAGAAGAGAAGGATTTAATAGAGGAGGGAGAAGCTTCGGATTTAATAGATCAGAACATCGAGGTAGATTCGACAGAGGAAGAAGTTTTAATGAAAAAAGAAATAACAAATTTGGGAGAAAAGACAGGTATGAAAACGACCGAAAAGATAGATACAAAAATAGAAGACAAGGCTCAAGATCCAAAGGCAATTTTCATAGAAGATATTAATTTCTAGCAAAACTCTCTGCCACTAATAAAGGAAACAAAATAGTGGCATCTCCAAAAACTTTTACACTCTGTGCATGAGGCAGAATCTTTCCCCATGAAACTGCCTCTTCTGGCAAAGCTCCTGAATCAGAGCCGTCAGGTTCAACAGCAGTATTAATATAAACCGCGTAATCAGCGCCATTGCGCAACATATTTGCATTTAATATAGCATGCTTTACAACTCCTGATCCCAAAATAATAACTCCGCTTTTTTTCAGTCCAAGTGTGGCATTATTCAACCTTTTCGTATCTTCGACCATATCAATCTTGAATTTAGAATTGTTAAGGCTAAAAAAATAAATATTATCTCCTAAAGCACCATCAGTCAAAGCAGGGCAATAGACTCTAACCTTAT
>JAHFMP010000107.1 GCA_023267795.1 Candidatus Woesearchaeota archaeon
TGGTCTGGAAACAACAACTGCCTTTGTTAGGCTTGCAGCAGGAGACATTGATGTTCCATTAAAAAAAGTGCTTGTCATAAAACCAGAAATACTCATGTTGAAAATAGAAGAAGTATATGCTTATGCTAATCGAAATGGAACAACAATCCTAAAATTGTATAGGGTTTCATAAGCTTTATTAATAATTGCACTAATCAGTTAATTCAACAGTTTGTAATAAAAATGAAAAATCACGAGGATGTAAAAAAAGAGAATATCTGGATAATTATAGCAGCATATAATGAGGAAAAAAGAGTTGAAAATGTTATTGCTTCACTTAAGAAGCATGATTATTCTAACATTATTGTTGTGGATGATGGGTCAAAAGATGCAACAAGTTCAGTAGCAGAAAAAGCAGGTGCAATGGTGCTTCAGCATAGCATCAACAGAGGTCAGGGAGCAGCGTTAAAAACAGGGGTTGATTTTGCAGTGCAAAGTGGGGCAGAAATAATTGTCACGTTTGATGCAGATGGCCAACATCAGGCAAATGAAATTGAGTTGTTGACAGCACCTATTCAAACTGGAGAAGTAGATGCATGTCTTGGTTCACGATTTTTAGAAAAAAAATCAAATGTTTCGCGGCATCGAGAAATGATATTAAAAAGCGGCGCTTTTGTTATCTGGCTTTTTTATGGAATTAAGCTTACAGATACGCATAATGGTTTTCGTGCATTTCGAAGAGAAGCAGTTAAAAAATTAGATCTCAAGGCAGATCGTATGGAGCATGCGTCAGAAATTGTCGAGCAAATTGCAGCAAAGGGTATAAAGTACAAAGAAATCCCCGTTACAATTACATATACAGATTACTCTTTGCAAAAAGGTCAGAGTTCATTAGCAGCATTTGGCATTTTGTGGAATATGATTAAAAATAAAGTATTGCGATAATAAAGCATTGAATAGGAGTAGAAGAGCATGGTAACTGTTGGCGATTTTGGAATTATTCAGATTGCAGGAATAATCTTTGCACTTTTTGCATTGAGCAGAGTATTTTTACGATATAAAGATAAAAGTATTCGTGCTTTCGAGCTGTTGTTTTGGAGTATAGTATGGGTGGGTGTTGTTGTTATTGCATCTTTTCCTGCTTTCTTTACCCAATTATCAAAATTTTTTGGGATAGGTAGAGGAGTTGATATTGTTCTTTATGTTGGCATGATTATTCTTTTTTATCTTTTGTTCCGTTTATACGTGAAAATAGATGCACAGCAAAAAGAAATGACTAAAATTGTTCGTGAGATGGCTATCCAAAATGCGCAAAAAAAGAAGCAAAACGATAAAAAATGAAAACAAGAGTATATGCATTTCTTAGTTTGTTATTTCTGTCTATTCTTTGTGGTTTTATGTATTACAATAATGTTTTAGTTGACACGCAGGCATATGTTCCATCTGTTTATTATTTGCAAGGTGTGGAACTCCTGTCAGAAGATGTGGAAAGAGTTACAGGTAGTTATGCTTTTAAGAGGCCTATAGAAATTGCTTTCGCAGCAGTTTTTGAGCCGTTTGTTGGTGTACGGCAGGCATATAGTGTATTGAATATTATAATTTATTGTGCAACAACACTTCTTTTTTGGTATTTCACGAAACAATTATTTGTACAGCATGAAAGAAAAGAGCTTATTGCTTATATTAGTGCTGTTATCTATGCAACATCTCTACCTTTAATTTTGTATGCCACAAGAGTTTTGGTTGATGTTGCAGCATATCTCACTCTTTTGATTGGGTTGCTTGTGATTGCCTTTATTTTAGAAAAAGAAAATGTGCGTTGGTATCATCACCTATTGCTCTCCATGCTTTTTGGTGTTTTCTTGCTGGTGCGAGATGCTGTTGTCATTCTTTATCCTTATTATGTTCTTCAGTATTATTTGAAAGAAAAAAAAGAAAAATAAAAAGAAAAAAAAATTTTCACAAAAGCTGGATATGGTGGTTGGTCTTCAGTTGATAATATTGTTGCCCTTTGGCCGTTTCTTCTTACACTGCTTCCTCAAATTACTTTTATGGTTGTGTTTGATGTTGGGTTTTTGCTGTCAGGCAAGGAAGCTGCAATTACTGCCGGAAAATATTCTTTTTATGGGTGGTTAAAATTTTTGTTGGTGCATATCGCTGCATTCCATATTGCTTATCTTTTTGCATATTTCGGAATAAGGCAGGAAACTGATTCTAAAAGAAAATTGTTCTATTGGTTATATGGTTTTTGTGCAGCAGGCTATTTGATAAGTATTCAACTCATTGCTTTAACCTCTCCACGATTTTCTATGGTGCTGTTTCCAGTCATCATCCCTCTTGCGAGTATTGGAATTCTCATGATAAGTAGTAAAGTACATGAAAAATATAATGCAATATCTCCTGTAACAATTATGTTGTGTTGTCTTCTTTTTTATGCCATTCTTTCATTTATTGGGGCGTGGTTGTATCCAGGAAGGATGCTTATTGCAGAAGATGCAGGTGGCAATACGTTAATTGCAGCAGTATTCAATGAACTCAAATATAAATTAGCCACGGTGTTTTCATGATTAAAAAAAATAATACTCTCAATAATATTAATCATATTGTTGATCTTAATGATATTGATAATTTTGATGCTCTTGTAAAAAGAATATTTTGTATTGTTTGTGTTGTCCTGATAATTGTTTTGTTTATAAAAAGTGTAGGCTATCTAAAAGACAAAAAAGAATATGAACACTTTGCAGCTCTTGCTTTTGGAGAAAATACTTCCAGATACTGCGAAAACATTAAAAATCTTCAGTTTTCCTCTCTCTGTTATAGTGAGTTTATAGTGCATGGGTTTGATTGTAGAAGTCAGGAAAATTCCTCAGATGCTTGCATGCTTGCGCAGGCTGTTTTTTTGCAGGACGATCTTTTTTGTGATGCAGTGTTTACAGGAACAAAAGTGCCAGAAAATCTGGAATGCAGGGTCAGCGTATTTATAGAGAGGTATACACATGAAGGTCTCAGTGATTGTTGTCACATTAAATGAAGAAAAAAATATTGTCCTTTGTTTGCAATCTATTTTGAAGCAGAACATTCTGAAGAATGATTATGAAATTATTATTGTTGATGGTGGTTCACAGGATGCAACGCAGCAGAGAGTGAAGGAATGTGCAAAATTGCATGATGAGCAGAAGATACGCTATATCGAGAAACAAAATGGTTCTATTGCAGCATGCAGGAATATAGGAATAAAAAATGCGCTGTATGAGTATGTTGCGTTTACAGATGCAGATTGCATTGTTCCAGAGGATTGGTTGCAGAGATTAAGGATTGGGTTTTCTCGTCAGGCAACAGGCAATCCGGCTCTTGCAGGAGTAGGTGGTGCAAATATCCCTCCTGAAAATGGATCCTTATTTCAAATGGCAATTGGTGTTGCATTTAATTCTTTGTTAGGATCATTAGGAAGCATACAAGCACAGCCTGTGAAAAAGAATGTGAAGTTATTTAGTATTTCCTGTTCCAATTCCTTCTATAAGAAAAAATCATTGGAAGATGTAGGGATGTTTTCAGAAGAGTTGGGAAATCAGGGGGAGGATTGGGATTTGGGTGCAAAATTGAAGAAAAATGGGTATAATGTATATGGGATTCATGATAGTTTTGTCTGGCATAATTTCCGTGCAACTCCTGCATTGTTCTGGAAGAATATGGTATTTTATGGAGATGGCAGGATGTTGTTGATGACAAAGCATCCTGATATAATCAAAAAAAGATATTTGTTGCCTTTGTTTTTTATTCCTGTGTTTGTTTTTTTTCTGATTATTTTTTTGATGTTTTGGGATTATTCTTATTTAGTTCCTTTTTTGTATTTTCCACTTATTTTTATATATAGTCTTATTATTTCTTTCATGCAAAAAAAAGTGCATTTAATTTTTTATGTTTTTGTTGTCTTTGTGTTGCAGCATTTTGGCTATTCGTTTGGCGAGTGGAAAGGGTTGCGATGGTTTTTATTAAGTCATGAGACAAAAAAATAAGAATTTTCACCATTCCTTTAACTTCTTCTGTTCTTTTACATCCTTTATTTTTTTGCCGCCATATCTTTGCCAGCTTGACCAGCTTTTTCTGAAAACAGGATATTTGTTCCAGTATTTTTCTAAAAATGCAACTGTTTTTGGATCTCCTGGGTAGCCACTGCCAAAATCAATGCCAATCTCTTTCCGTATTTCCGCGACTTCCTTATCTCTTGTCACTTTTGCGAGAATAGAAGCAACAGAACAAATAATATAGTTTACATCAGCTTTGTGTTCACAAATAATCTGTACTTTCTTGTTGGCTA
>JAHFMP010000108.1 GCA_023267795.1 Candidatus Woesearchaeota archaeon
TTTTCTCTCCCCTCATTAATTAAGGGGAGAGAAAAAATCAAGGAAATTAGAAAAGAATAGTAGTTGGCGGCGGAAAAATCCTGAAGAACTCATAGAATATTTTTTATGTCCTCGACTACACTAACACCACCATACAATGCTCCCTTTGTTTTATAGCTCCAAATTTGCTGCCCATTTACAGAATTTAAAGCATACAATGTATAATCTGCTGATGGAACAAACAACATGTCTTTGTACAATGCGAATGCACCATAAATCTTCCCATTTGTTTTCATGGTCCACACCAATGCTCCTTTTTTCTTATTGATTGCATAAATATAATTATTTTGTGCGCCAAAATACACATTCGTGCTATCAACAACTGCTGTTGCTGTAATTTCACTATTTACAGGATATTTCCAGACAAGTTTTCCATCTTTGCTATTCACAGCATAAAAATAACCATCATTGCTGCCAAAATAAAGAATACTATCATCATCAATAATTGGTGTGCTTCGAATGCTTTTTCCTGTTTTGAATGTCCAGACAGCAACTCCTCCTTGTTTGTTCAATTTATAGAGTGTGTTTTCATTGGAAGAAACATAAAGTGCATCAGAAGCAACTAATGGTGCTGCTGAAATCTCGCTTTTTGCAGAAAACTTCCATTTTGTTTTTTGCGTTGCAGTATCAATTGCAATCACTGAACCTACTTTGAGATATTCATCGACAATATAGAGAATGCCATTATCAACAATAACATCAGTTTTCACATTTTTTGCAGTATACGTCCAAGCAGCTGTGCTGGAATCAAAAGAATACGCACTGATTGCCCCATTATTATCTGCAACATATACATAAGTGCCATCTGTTGCAGCAGCACCATAGATTTTTCCAGTATCTGCGCTCCAACTTTGTGAACCGTCTGCAAGATTAATTGTAAAAAATTCATCCAAACTATTGCCAATAAATACCTTACCATCATTAACTATTGGCTTTGCCTTAATATCTCCTTTTGCATCAAATTTCCATGCAATGCATCCTGTTTTTGCATCAACAGCATACACTGCATTATCATTGGAACCAAAAACAATAGTTACTGTTGGAGTAAATATACATTTGTTTTTCAGGATAGCTGCTCCAGTAATGCTTTCTTCATTTAGTTGAGAGTATAAAGAAAGAAGAAGAATAGAAAACAAAGCAACAAGCCCAATACCTGCATTTCTTTTATGGTTTGCACAGCGAGAATGTTTCCTTCTCATTAAAATCACTCTCTCTGTGCTTCAACTATTTTTTTCATTGCTTCAACAAAGTCCTGTGCTTCTTTGTAGTATTTTTCGTAAGTTTTTCCCTCAATGTCTCTTATTTTTTTATGAAGAATGAGTTTGGAAAGCGTATACATTGTTCGCATTGTTTTTGCATGCTTTGCATCCAATATTTTTTTCTTGACAAGTTTTTCATCGAGAAGGTCTGCAACATCTTTTGGTGCAGGAGGCAAAACACCATTCAACATGAGCACTGCATGTGCTGAGTCAATAACTGCCCAGTACAAATCAAGGGTTGCCTGAAGCATATGCCAGCGTGAATTAAAGAGTGTTGTTGGCGCCCTGCTAAAATAGGTATTCACTGCTTCTGGTGTTGGCCGAATTCTTCCCTGATGCAACAATAACTGCAGAGGATAAAAAAAACCAGTGTCCAACAATGCAACACCATTTCTCAGCATGTTAATGCCGACAGGATCGCCGATGCGAATATATTCCCAGAAACTCGTAAATTTTAATGTGGTGACGTGCAGGCGAATTGATGTTTCTGCAATTGTTTTCTCAACAACAATTCTATAAGTCTCGACAACTTCAGGTGAAAGATAATACGTTACATCATCAATCACCATAAGGATATCAATATCTCCTTCATGCTTAATGCTTGTCTGCATATACATTTTTTCTGACACAACAGAACCAAAAAGGACAATGCAGCGTAGAAACGTGCCAAATTCTTTGTGGACTTTTTTCGTAAACGCATACGCAATGTCCACATCATTCTTTGGATATTTTTTCTCTGAAACAAATTCCCTTTTTTTAACTGTAAAATCCATGCCACTCTTTGAACAAGCACATTATATAAAGGTTTGTTACTTTTTTATAGTTGTAACTAAATTTTCAAGTTTTCAACTTTCAACAACTATAAATACTCCCTGTGACAAAAAAATCATAATGATGACAAATCAGGAAAAAAAAGAGCAAGAAAAAGAAAATATTGATATGCTTCTTGAAGAAAAGCTCAAGCCATTGATTCATGATGCAACAACAAAAGCATTGGGAATCTCTGTTCCAAAACTCACAGAAGATATTTCTCAAAAACTTACCAGGTCTCCTTTGCTGGATTTTCCTGTTGACATTTCCATAAAATTTAAAGCTGCAAAAAGACGTTTCAAAAAAGCATACATTGAAAAAATGCTCGAGCTTCATTTGGGAAATGTTACAAAAGTTGCCAGAGAAGCAGATACTGACAGAAGAAGTATTCATAGACTAATCAATCAATTTCATGTGAATGTTGAAAAAATCAAAAACGAGCTTATTCGGCCGTATGATCTCAAGGTTTCTTTTGTAAGCCATGCAATTGAAGGTGTTCTCGACAAATATAAGACTGTTCTTCATCCACAAAAACTTGAAGAAATGTATAGAAATGTCAGCAGAATGAGTGAAGAGCTTCTCAAGGCATTGCCAGAGAAAAAATTAACAATGAAAGAAGCAGAAGAGGAATTTGAACGTCAATATATCAAAAAAGCCCTGATTGAACATAATCATAATGTCACTCAAACTGCAAAAAAAATTGGACTGCGCTATGAAACTTTGCATAGAAAAATGAAGGCTTTAGGAATTTAGTTCTGAAAATGCTGCCAGTTTTCGCATTGCTTAAGATGGAAAGGATTTCTATTCCCATCATCTAATTCAAAACAAGCTTCTGCAATATTAAAATACGCATCATCTGGAGTGAGTGAATAACACAACTCATTATTATCATTATTATTACAATAAGAACTACCTCCATTTACTGTTGTTTCTTTCTCACCTTCTCTATATTTTGCTTCTTTTGCATAAAGATCAGCTCGAACAACACGCAAAAAAAAATTAATAAGATTATTACTTGGATCATATTTTGGTTTTTTGTCTCCTCTTTCCTGCTCAGCAAGATAAGTGTATGCAAATGCAAGTCCATAATCATCGTATACTTTTTCAAATTTTTGTCCAATTTCTGCAAAAACGCCACTTTTTGCAAATGCCAAATCTGCTGTCAAATGATAATTATGAAGTGCATCATTCAGAATATCAAGCGCATCATAAACAATTCTGTTTCCAGAATTTTTTCTTTTTTCAGCTAACGTAAAAATGCTTCGTGAATACCCCAGTTTTGCAAAAAAGGAGTTAGGATACGCATCCATAATTCGCTTATATTCTTCTGCTGCTTTTTCTGGATCAGTTATTTTTTTTGCTTCAATCAAATCATTGCACTCTGGATATTTTTTTTTGATATAAGAGATATCACATTGTTTTTTAGTTAGGTCTTCTTGAATAATACCCTGCACAGCTGCTTCAGAAATTTCAGGTTCATATACAGCCACTAAAGTTACCTCGCGAATTTTTTCTTCTGAAAACAAATCATGCATTGCATCAAGAATATCTCCTGCTTCCCTGTATTGTTTCATTTCACAATATGCTGCTATGAGCGCGCCATAATATTCTGGATTTGTCGCGTCTTTTGCAAGAACTTCCTCAAGAATAAGTACAGCTCGTTCATAGTTTTTATCAGACATAAGTTTTCTTGCTTGCTGAAATTGAGTACAAACTGATTTTTTTTCAGTATCAGAAATAGAAGCACAGACTGCATATACATCTTCATCTTCATCAACAATGACAGGCTGAAATTTGATTCCTGATGTGGATGTTTCTTTTTCTGGTTTTTCATTTTCAAAAAACACTGTTTTGATTGGAGTAAAAAAAATTGTGATGCCAACAATTGCTGCTGCTGCTGCAGGAATACCAACATACCATTGCCATCTTGGCTTTCTCGTGATTTCATTTATCATCTCAAAAACAGAATCATACCTATTTTCTGGATCATGGGAAAGACAGCGTTGAATCATTGCACGATACTTTCGAGGAATTTTTTGTTTGATTCTTTTTTGAAGTGCAATATAGGATACAGGATTTCTTACAATTTCTTCTAATTCATCTTTATTGTCGTATGGAAAAGGATGTTCTCCTGTGAGGCACTGATACATCATAATTCCCAAAGACCAAATATCTGTTTTA
>JAHFMP010000109.1 GCA_023267795.1 Candidatus Woesearchaeota archaeon
GGTTTAATCTCCTGCGGGAGTTAAATCTTGGTCTCCCCACTCCGTTACGCTTCGCTTCACGATGGAAAATCAAACTTCGTTAAATTCCTTAAGTTATCTTCAATTGCTCGGCGGCGGCTAAAACGCAAAACTTTTAATCCTGCTTCCATTATCTATTGACTATGACCAATATAATCATAATTCATGGTACTGGCGGAAGCCCTAATGGGAATTGGTTTCCTTGGCTTAAATCTGAACTTGAAAAACTAGATTGTAGAGTTTTCGTCCCTAAATTTCCTACACCACAGAATCAGTCGTTAGATAATTGGCTCAAAATATTCAAAGACTACGAAAAATATTTGGACGAAAACTCTATTGTTGTTGGTCATAGTCTTGGACCTGCATTTTTGTTAAGTGTTCTTGAAAATATCAAACGCCCAATCAAAGCCGCATTTTTTGTGGCTGGTTTCACAGGGCTGTTGAATAATCTGGAATTTGATGAACTCAATAAAACTTTCGTTACCAAACGCTTTGATTGGGCTAAAATCAGAAATAATTGCAAGAAATTTTATGTAATCAATTCAGATAATGATCCTTATGGTTCTCTTGAAAGAGGGAAAATTTTTACCAAAAATCTTGGCACTGAATTGATTACTCTCAAAAATGCAGGTCATATTAATCTGGAAGCAGGATATTCTAAATTTGATTTCTTGCTTGAAAAAATTAAGAATGAATTGTAGCGCTGCCGCCTCGCAACTCAAAATTTTTGCTTCGCATCGTTGCACTAAAATTTTGTCCTTCGGATAATATAACACGAGAAGCCGTCCCACAATTATATTGGAGAAACGAAGAAATTTCAGAGTTCAGAAAAAGCCTGTTCTATTCAACATATTTAAAACGAGGAATTTCTTTACCATCAATATTAACAGTTTCAAGAAACGTACTTTTTGGTCTTGCCCACAAAGCATTATTTCCAAATTCTTCAGAATCATAAAGTGCTTTGTAAATTACTAATTCTTCTAGTGTTTCGCTGTGTCTTGCAAGACCAATAACTTCATATTGTTTCCCTTTATAATGTTCATATTTTCCGAGTTTTAATTCATCCATAATATTTATTAAAAATTTAAATGCATATAAATCTTGTTATGATGTAGGGATTTTTCTGAATTGAATATAACACCGGAATTTAACGAAGTTGAATTTTGGTGGAGAAACCTGCAAGGTTTTGGAACCGTTAAATTCCTGAAGCCGTCCCATAATTGTATTATAGAAGCAAGAAAATTCTTGGACAAATAAAAATACTTAGTACTTCCACTACTTTTTCTCGCACTTTCTTTCATTTTTTCATGTATAAACTCCTCTGAAACTATACCGAACACCGTCAGCGATCAGTTCATTGTTTTCTTATTCTTTCAGCAATTTCTTTCATTTTTTCTGCAGAAATAGTTTTCTTTTTGCTAAAATCAATAAAACCAGGATGGCCATCATTGTCATAGCGAGGAACAACATGAATGTGTGCATGCGGCACTTCTAATCCCCACGTAACAAACATCACGTATTCTGCCTGCAAATTTTTAACAAGAGAATGAGCTGTCTTCTTTGCAACTTCCCAATAAGCTCCTTGATCAACAACATCATACACCCACTGAAAATGTTTTTTTGGAATGATAAGAGTGTGACCTGGATTTAATGGTTGAATATCCAAAAATGCCAGAAATTTTTTATCTTCATAGATTTTGTTGCATGGAATCTCTCCTTTTGCAATTTTGCAGAAAATACAAAATTCGTTCATAATTTCACTTTCTTCAGCAGCAACTCAACTACTTTATCTGTTGTCAACCCTTTTCGTTCTGCTTCAAAATTCAGAATGAGCCTATGCCGCAAGATAGGATATGCCATTTCCCGAATGTCTTCTTCACTGACGTGTGCTCTCCCCTGCATTAACGCACGAGCCTTTGCTGCAAGCACAAGACCAATAGACGCTCTTGGAGATGCACCAAACTCAATATACTCTTTCTCTGCACGTGTTGCTGCAACAAGGGCAATCACATACCTTGTCAAATCATTTGCAATAGGAACCTGTCTGGTAAAACGCTGCAGTGCAAGCAAAGAATTTTTTCCCAAAATCTTTCTCAGTTGCTCTTGTTCATTTCTGCTGTTTTGGACAACAATCTGCAGCTCCTGATCTTGATCTGGATAGCCTACAAGTACCTTCAACAAGAAACGATCAGACTGCGCTTCTGGCAAAGGATATGTTCCTTCCTGCTCAATAGGGTTTTGTGTTGCAAGAACAAAAAAAGGAGGATCAAGTTTATAGGTAACACCATTTGCAGTAACCTGCTTCTCCTGCATTGCCTCCAACAGAGCTGACTGTGTTTTTGGCGTTGCTCTGTTGATTTCATCTGCAAGCAGAATATTTGTAAAAACAGGACCTTTCTGGAACTTGAAAACTCGCTTTCCTGATGCTTCATCAATAATTTCTGTTCCAATAATATCAGAAGGCATAAGGTCAGGAGTACACTGTATTCTTCTGAAATCAAGCTCCATAACCTCAGATATTGCCTTGATTAACGAGGTTTTCCCCAATCCCGGATAACTCTCCAGAAGCCCGTTGGAACCACACAACATACAGACAAGAACCTGCTCAACAACTTTTCGCTGGCCAATAATTGATTTCTCAATTTCTGCATGAATTGTGTCAAATGTTTGTTTTAATTTTTCAATCTGCAAGCTTGTCATTTCAGTAGTTCCTCACTTTGCTAAAATAGTTTCTGATATATATTCTTTTCTTTTTTGGCAATGTCTCTTCAAATGACTTGCCTCCAAAAATATCTTCTGGCAAATCCTCTGCAAGAGATTCCTGAGGAATCTGCAATCGCAAAGCATTGACATTATTGAGATTATTCAATGCAAATTCATCATTAATATTGTCAATGCTGTTTCCCAATAACGAGTCTGCAATGTGGCCTTTTAATAGTTTTTCTCTGAGACTTGTAATTAATCCTTTTTCAATTAATCCTTCCATATCTATAATTTGTATGTTATAGACACCCACCATAATAATAACAAAAGAGACTCCTGTAATATATCCCAGCTTTTTCATTAATTCCTTGAAATTGAAAAAAGATGAAACTTTCATGGAGCGAAGAGTTTTAATTATAGACAATCGCAATTTCATGACAATAAAATTATTGTGCTGCATTGTGTCTGCTGCTGTTCGCAAGCGTTCTGAAAGTTCTGGATGCTCTTTTTCCACTTCTTTCAAATCCTTTCTTGTAACTACCCTCCATGCTCTATAGGCAATGAAAAATAAAACAGGAATAATAGTAAACTCTCTGTATAAATTGATCAGCGAAAGAAAAAGATAGATGACAAGAAAAACAAAAATACCTTCTACAATGACCAAAAATAGCTGTGCAATTGCACGAACAGTGTATATTTCCCTTAATGCTCTTCTAAATTCATCCAACTGTTTTGCACCTCAATTACCCTTCTACTTCATCCAAATAATTGAGTACTTGATTTACATAACTGATTCCATCATTAATGCAATTAGTGCATGCTGTAGTGTCTGAACCAGTACATGTGCTTATGCAGCTGTCTAATTTGCTTTGCGCAGATTTTGCGTTGCTGTTTGCACTGTTTACAGCATTTTTATTGGATTCAAGTGTGCTTTGGCATGACTCAAGATTTGTTTCTGTTTCTTCCAAATCCTGCGTTGTATCATCTAATTTCTCCAGTGTGCTGTCAAGAGAACTTTGTGTTTCTTCTAACGAAGATTCTGTCTCAGTATATAATGAGTTAAACTCATTCTGTGCAGAAAGCTGGTAATTTATTGCTCCATTAAGTTCAAGTGTCAAATTTGATACTTTTGCATCGCATACGCCGAGTTTTCCTGTTGTTATAGTGAGATTCTCTGCTGTTGCTTCTAATTTTTCGCTGACTTTGTTATATTTTCTGATAATATTGCCTGCAGAGCTTTGGTAGAATAATGTCAACCCGACAATTGCAATAATAACAATAAGAATCAACAATATCAACTTAAAGTCAATATCCCGCTGCATGAAGCTCATAGTAAAAATTTTAATATTCCCCACAATTTAAATGTTTTGGAATTCTGCTATAGAAAATTCTGTTGTTTATCGTACGTATTAAGTCGCACCTAATATTAATACCCATTTTTTCGGCCGCCCTTTCCTTTCTTTTTCTTGTTTCCTTGTCACTTTTTCTCCCCCTTGG
>JAHFMP010000110.1 GCA_023267795.1 Candidatus Woesearchaeota archaeon
TTTGTTCTCAATAACCAATATCTTCCAGAAACATCACCATTGGAAGCACCTGTCAAATTCTCAATCAAAAAGAATTGTTCCTGCTTTGTATGGAATTTGTTCTCAGAAGGAACATAAACCAGTTCATATTTTAGCCCATTCAAAAAAAGCTCATAGACGTCATCAGTTGCATTATCTTTCGTATAATTAATATTTGTTATAATATAATTGTCGTTCAAACTCCATCCAGTGCCAATCAGCGTCGGTTTCTCTGCTGTTTTTGAACTCTCATACATCAATTCTAACTGCGGCTGCAAGCCATTTGTCCCTTGCGGAACTATAATTGGATAGGTAAATTTCTCTGTCCCTGTAAACAACTCTATCTGCGATGTACCAGATAATTCTAACTTTGGATGCTCTGGAACAGTTGCTTTATGTAAATAAGGCTTATACTCAACAAGCGCAGAAATTGAAGGAAGAAAGAGAAGCAAAAGCAGGAGAAGTACAAGTATTCTTCTCATATTCATCCACGTCCTGTATACCAAAGACCATAATAGATGTTTTCATCAACAGAATCAAAATACTGTTTGATGGAAACAATTTCTGGATCTGTAAAATCCAAATCTCCAATTTGATTTTGAAGACCATTGATCTGTTCTGCAAGTTGTTCCAACTCTGATCGTGTTTGGGGAAGAAGACTTTGATACTCCACACTATTTACACTATTTTTTATTGCTGTATTTGTAGAAAGAGAAGTAAGTGTAAAAACCATTCCATACGTTGTCTGCAAATAAGTAAAATTACTACTTGCATTCGCTACTTGTTCATTAATCAATTCCAAACGCAAATACAAATCTTCTTCTGTAACGTACTGGTCATCGTCCATGTCAAGAAGTTGATAGCCTTCATAATCAGGTTGTGCAGAATCAATCTTCACAATGGATATTACACCAGTAGATGATGAACCCCATATTTGCGCAGTGACTGTATAAATTAAGAAAGTAAGACAAAGAAGCATAAGAAGACATATAAGAATTTTTTTACAGCCACGCATTTTCACACCCCAAAAGAAACAAGAGTAATGAAACTATTTAATAGCTCTGTTATTGCTTTTTGGTGGTACCTTAATTTTTAATCTGCTCTGCAACACCGCTTTCAATAAAAATAGAAGCAATATTTGCTGGAATTGCTGCAACAGTGTTTGCTGAAAAAGGGCCATAACTTTCCAACTCAGGACCAATAAACTCCTCTGTTTCCTGCAGAAACTTCACATGCATAACATCTGCAGCAGACTCTATTTCTGACACTCCATCATTATCTTTTTCTGATACACCTTCATTATCTTTTTCTGACACTCCTTCTTTCAGAATCTTTCCATTGATTATTTTTTCAACAATATCTGCTCTATACAAATCCAAAAGCAGCGTTATCTGGTCACATAATTCCTGCTCCTGCGGTAAAAGAAAACCTCTTGGAACACTGCTGGCACGTATTCGCGATTTATTCAACGCCATCAACAAAATTTTTTTCTCTCTTCTCTCATAAATTTCCTTGATAATTTTTTGAATATTCTCATACTGGATGTTGAGTTTTTTTATTTCATCAAATGTTTCAACTCCAGACTCATGCTCTTGCTTGACAATGATTTCTTTCTTTTGTTTTAGATAACGTACAACATCATTAAAAAAAGAAGGCTGCAGCTGCTGAATATCTTCTCTTCTTTTTTCTGTTCGAAGAATATCAAAAAGAGTTTCATAAGTAACATTTATTGCCTGCTCTTCTCTTTTTTTCTCTTGCTTTTCTTCTTGCATATTTTCCTCGCAATACTGATAAACATCCAGCTTTAAAAAAATTGTCAAAAGATTCATTAAACTTTTAAAAAGAGCTATGATTCTTTACTTCTTCATGGCAACACTTACATTTGAAACACTTCAATTCAGGCAATATCCTGTATTTTTAAAAATTATCTTTCTCAAATATTATTTTTTTACAATCTCAAACAAAGAGCTGGAGAATATAGGACAACATAAAACAACAGACAATAGCATTAGTTTTGAGGGAGTGAGTGAAAAAAAAGCACACCATGCATTCCATATCCTCATTGAAAAAGGATTTCGTGAACTCAAAGGGATTCTTACAAAAAAACAAACAATGTACATTCACCAAAATTCAGGCATTCCTTTGACAGGAAGCAGATTTATTGGCATACAAGACAGAGGAACAAATTTTCTGGAAATAAAACCAATCACTGGCTGCACAATGGGATGCACATTTTGTTCTGTAGATGAAGGGATTGGCTCTAAAAAAATGCATGATTTCCTTGTAGAAAGAGAATATATTGTAAAAGAAACAAAGAAATTGCTTGATTTTAAACAATCCACAAATATGCATCTCTACATTAATGTTCATGGAGAGCCAATGCTATACCCTGAAATCGTGGAACTTGTTTCTGATCTTTCTCATATACAATGGGTAAAAGACATCACAATTATCACAACTGCAGTACTTCTGACAAAAGAGCTTATTGAACAGCTTGCAGCAGCTGGTTTGACAGAATTCAATGTTTCTATAAGTGCAATGGACGTTGATTCTGCAAAAAAGATCATGGGAAATGCTGCATATAGCATAGAACATATCAAAAATATTGTTCGCCATGCAGCAACAAAAATCAAAACAACCATTGCACCTGTGTGGATGGATGGGATCAATGATGAAGAAATTGAAAAAATTATTTTGTTTGGCAAAGAAATCAACTGCCCAGTCAGAATACAGAAATTTTGTTATAACAAATTTGGAAGAAATCCTACAGAAGAGATTTCATGGGAAGAATTTTTTGCAAAGATTGAAGCACTTGAAAAAAAAACAGGAGTTATTCTAAAGGAAAAAGAACAGAAATACAAACTCGAAAATACTAAAGAATATCCTGTTCCATTTAGACGTCGAGAGATTATAGAAGCCAAAATTATCGGGCATGGACGGTATTTTCATGAACAGCTTTGTGTTGCCAAAGAACGACTTATTAGCATCCCACTCTGCAAAAAAAATTCTGGAAAAATAAAAATACGAATTCTAAAAACAACACACAACGTTATTATTGGAGAAGAAATTTAAAGAGAATTTAAAAAATAGCAAAATCATTTAAACACAAGAACATATGCACTCTTCCTGATAGAAATACTCATTATACGTTTTATTATTTTCAGCACAAATATCCTGACACTCATACACACATTGTGTTTGTTGTTCAACCAACTCCGGATCTGTAATGTTATAGATGAATATTGAATAGCCAATTTTTTCTGTGGGTTCACGTTCTTTCAACCACTCTAAACAACCGTTGTTTATCTGACTCAAATCATATAAATGATTCACACTGACAATAAATAACCCTGCATGAGGAATGCACGGAATCTTTTTTATGGTAAAATTTCTCTTTGCTTCTAAAAATGATTGCGGTCTTATAGAATACACAGAGAAGTACATTGCTTTGTCATTTATATTTTCTTCTTTCAACCATTTTTCAAGACGCGTCATTTCCTGGCCCCAATCTATATTGGAATCCAACAAAATGTTCTGCCCATTATCTGGCCCGCCTGCAAGCTCATTGAAATATGAGAGATAATGAGGATAGACAACAAAATTTCCAACAAGATACCACACTGCTAAAACAACAATCAATAATTTTGAGAAGCTCACCTTTGCTTCATACTTATACCTGTCAAAATAAAAATACTGCTGCAAAATTTTACTACATACGACAAAAATAAAAGGATATATTGGAAGAATATGTCGTATTCCAATATTAATGCTGTTGAACATAAATGCAACAAAATAAAGTATGATTGGCACTAAAAGAAATGTTTCAGAAGAGATATTCCTGCCTTTTTCTTTGTAAATCCAAAAAAGTGATGCCAGTAAAAATAGTATGACAGGTACTGGCGTTTTCACAAAAAATACAACAATAAAATAATACCACCATCCTGTCTGTGAATTCATGCCTAAAAGATATGCTGGATGTCCAACTTCTGAATGAAGTATATTAAGATTGATTGCATCCAAATATTTTCCAATATTGATAAAGCCATAGCTCGCACTGAGAATGAAAAATCCAATGAAAAGAATACAAAGAAGTATGCTGAGAATTTTGCCGAGAATCACAACAATATTTTTTTTCTTTGCAAACAAAAAATATTCAAAAATAAAAAGCAATCCAAAAACAGGAAATAGATACAACCC
>JAHFMP010000111.1 GCA_023267795.1 Candidatus Woesearchaeota archaeon
CTTGATTCTTTTTCTCTTGCAGAATTTCTGAAATCAGAAAAAAAAGAAGCAGTTGTTTCTTTTCCTAAAGAAGTGATCTGTATCTGTGCGCATGATCTTGAAAAACAACCGAAAATTTTAGCACTTTTTAAAAATACATTTGCAACACTGCTTCATGCAGAAGAAAGCAAATATCATGCATTTCACTATGCGAATCTCCATGATTTCATTTTTATTCATATTCCAAAAGGATGCCAGGCAGAACAACCTGTACATATTCAAAGACATGTTTCTGGAAATAGTGCAATAAACCACGTTGTTATTGTTGCAGAGCCATCCAGCAATGTGATTATTATTGAAGAAGAAAATTCTGCACATACTGCTGCTGGTGGTTATATAAGCTCTTTTGTTGAAGTAGTTGTCAAAGAAAATAGTCATGTACTGTATGTAGATATTCAAAATTACGATCAGCACATTCAACATCATGTCCAAAAAAAAGCAATTGTTTTAAGAGATGGAAAAATGGATTGGGTAGAAGGATATTTTGGAGCAATGTACACAAAAAGCGCAGTCACAGCAGTGCTTGAAGAAGAAGGAGCAAGCGCTACAAATACAACTGTATTCTTTGGTGAAGGAACACAACGATTTGATATTATGTCAAGGACAATCCAAAAAGGAAAACATACTTATGCTGACATGAATGCCATTGGAGTTGTGACAGACAGTGCACGATCCATGTGCAAAGGACTTATAAAAATTACACAGCCTTCTTTTGGATCTACAGGACATCAAAAAATAAAGACACTTCTAATGAACAGAGAAGCACAAGCAAATGCAATTCCAAGCATGCAGATTGATAATTTTGATGTTCGTGCAACACATGAATCCACTGTTGGACAAATCAGCAAAGAAAAGCTATTTTACCTCATGAGCAGAGGCCTTGATGAGCAGCAAGCACGAATGAAGATTGTTGAAGGATATTTTACACAGATCACAAAATTGATTTCAGATAGAGAAATTATTATGCGAATTAAAAGGCTTATTAATCAAAAATTAAAGATAGAAGATTTTGAAGAAGAGACAGATATTGAAGCCAGTGAAGTAGAGGCAGAGATGACGTAAATGCAGAATCTTACAGCTCTCCGAAATGATTTTCCAATTTTGTCAAGGAAAATTTATGGCAAGCCACTGGTGTATTTGGACAGTGCTGCATCATCACAGAAGCCGAAACAAGTCATTGATGCAATTTCCAAATATTATGCAACAAATCATGCAAATATTCATCGTGGGATTCATACATTAGGAGAAGAAGCAACTGCTGCATATGAAGATGCAAAAAAAGTAACTGCTGTATTTCTCAATTCTCGCTCATGGAAAGAAATTATTTTCACAAAAAATACAACAGAGGCATTCAATTTTCTTGCTTACAGTCTTTGTCAAAGCTTCAATAAAGGAGACGAGGTTATTGTTTCCAGAGCAGAGCACCATAGTAATTTTGTACCTTGGCAGCAATGTGCACAAAAGTATGAACTTGTTTTTAAAATAGTAAATATTACTGCATATGGAACAATTGATCTTCGACATCTTCAAAGTTTGTTAACGAAAAGAACAAAAGTTGTCAGTATAACACATATTTCCAATGTTTTTGGAACAGTTAACGATATTTCTACTATTGCAAAAATAGTTCATAAAAATAAAACAGAGAATGGCTGTACCCTGCTTTGTGTTGATGGTGCACAAAGTGTGCCACACATGCCTGTTGATGTTCAGGCTCTTGATTGTGATTTTCTTGCATTTTCAGGTCATAAAATGCTTGGCCCAACTGGAATTGGCGTGTTGTATGGAAAAAAAGAACTACTTGAAAGAATGGAACCACTTTTTTTTGGTGGAGGCATGGTTGGAACTGTAACAGAACAAAAGACAACATGGGGAGATCTTCCTTTGAAATTTGAAGCAGGAACTCCGCATATTGCTGGTGCTGTTGGTCTTGCTGCTGCTATTAAATATTTACAGAACATTGGAATGAAAAGAGTGTGGAATCATGACAATGAACTTGCAGAATATGCGCTCAAAAAACTCAAAGAACAAAAAGATGTTACGATATATTGCCCTGAGTACCAAAAAGGAAATAGATGTTGTGTTGTTTCTTTTACAATTAAAAACATTCATGCGCATGATGTAAGTTCAATCTTAGATCAGGAAGGAATTGCCGTGCGTGCTGGACATCATTGCGCGCAACCACTTCATGATTCCATTGGAGTTCCTGCAACTGTACGATTGAGTGCTTATGTTTATACTACAAAAGAAGAAATTGATACATTTATTTTTGCACTGGACAAAGTACGAAAGGTGTTTCAATAATGAACGATGATATGTTCATGGAAAATATCCTGGATCACTACAAAAATCCCCATAATAAAGGAAAAGTAATTCAATTTGATATTTTAAATAGAGAAAAGAATCCTGCATGCGGAGATGAGATAGAAGTGACTGCAAAAATAAATGAGAAAAAAGATGTTGTGGAAATAAAATTTGATGGCCATGGTTGTGCAATCTCACAAGCATCAATTTCAATGCTCACAGATGAACTTCATGGAAAAAATGTTTATGAAATTATGAAAATTAACAAAAAAGATGTTTTAGAATTGCTTGGAATAAATATTGCACCAATGCGCATAAAATGTGCAATGCTTGGTTTGCGTGTTTTCCAACGAGGAATTTTGAAACATGAGGGAAAAGAACATTATGCAATTTCACTTTCTGATACAGACTAATGAAAAGGTGACAACAATGACAACAAAAAAAGATGCAATTATAATAAAGGATTTACACACAAGTATTGAAGATAAAGAAATACTTAAAGGACTTGATTTAGAAGTGTACAAAGGAAAGGTTCATGTCATTATGGGACCAAATGGATCAGGAAAAAGTACGTTATCGTATACAATTATGGGAAGTCCAAAATATCATGTTGCTGCAGGAGATATTCTTGTTGACGGCGAAAGCATTCTTTCTTTGAGCCCTGATCAACGCGCAAAAAAAGGGATTTTTCTCGGATTTCAGTACCCTGAAGAAATTCCTGGAGTTACTGTTGCAAACTTTCTCAGAATTGCCATAGGTGCTATTAAAGGAAAGAAAATGGCAATTCCAGAATTTCAGAAACTGCTGAAAGAGACAATGAAGGAACTTGAAATGGATCCTGCATTTGCACGACGGTATCTCAACGAAGGATTTTCAGGTGGAGAGAAAAAACGTTGCGAAATTTTGCAGATGGCATTGTTAGAGCCAAAATATTGTATTTTGGATGAGATTGATTCTGGGACAGACGTTGATGCACTGAAGATTATTACTGCTGGAATTAACAAATTACTCAGTCCTGAACGTGGTTTTTTGATTATTACACACTACAACCGAATTTTACAATATTTGAAACAAATTGATCATGTGCATATTGTGGTGAATGGTCGAATTGTCAAGAGTGGTGGAAGAGAATTGGCTGAAGAAATTGATGCTGAAGGATATGATAAGTATGAGAAGCTATAAATAAAACAACATTCATCTTCCTCTCATGGTATTTATTCACAACATCGACCCTATCTTGCTTCATCTTGGTCAATTAGAAATTCGTTATTATGGACTGGCGTATGTTCTTGGCTTTATTATTGGTTATTTTATTCTAAAATATCTTATAAAAAAGAAAGAAATAGCAATGACTGAAGATGACCTTGATACGCTTACTTTATATGTTGCAATAGGACTTCTTGCTGGCTCTCGTATTTTCTATTTTGTCTTTTATAATTTCCAGATTTTGATTGAAAACCCATTCCAAATTTTCAAGATATGGGAAGGTGGCATGAGTTTTCATGGTGGCTTTATTGGTGTTATTAGTGCTGGAGCATTATTCTGTCGAATTTACAAAAAACAATTTTACGACCTTGCTGATCTTGTTGTGATACCATTTGCCATTGGTCTTGGGATTGGAAGAGTTGCCAATTTTATTAATGGAGAACTTTATGGAAGAGCGACATCAGTGTCTTGGGCAGTTGATTTTGGAGATGGAATACCAAGACATCCTTCACAACTCTATGAATCAGCAAAAAATTTTGTGATATTCGTAGTTCTTTGGCTGCTAAAGGAAAAAGAAAACCTTTACAAAGGAACACTTTTCTGGACTTTTGTTACTTTGTATGGCACGTTCCGCTTCTTTATTGAGTTTTTTAGGCAACCAGATGCA
>JAHFMP010000112.1 GCA_023267795.1 Candidatus Woesearchaeota archaeon
CGTGTTGTTGCATTTTTGTTGACAATTGGAATGAGAATGCCCCTTTCAAGTTTTTGATTTTCTTTTAATCCTCCTGAAAGCATATTTCCAAAATAATTTTTTACCCCATTTTTGTATTGCTCCCACATGTTTGGTTTTCTGTTATTCTCATTTGTGATATATCCATGCATGCGAAATGAAACAGGAAACATGGAAACATTTTTTTTGAGTATAATTCGTGGATGTTGGGATGCAATAAAATCTGTTTGACAAATAGCTGTTGCAAGTTCTGCAAAAAATGCAGTTATTTCTCCCAAAATTGCTCCTTTGTATGGCACACATCCAATGATCCTGTCGTGAACGTTGATTCTATCTGTCGCAATGCAGACTGTTGTGCTGTTTGTTTTGTAGTTGTCCCACTGCTCTGTTTGTTCTCGTTGTCCTACAGAAAAATCAGTTTTTTCTATAGTGTGCACAGTTTGTAATGTCGTTTGCAATGTTTTTTCATCAATCATTTTTTTGTTAGAAATACTCACTTGTTTCTGTTAAAAGTAAGAATAAAATAAGTAATATGTTTCTAATTTATAAAGTTTATTCTACCAAATCTGCCACACTGTCATTCCTACCATTGCGAGTGTTACAAAGATTAATAATACTACTGAAATCCAGCAGACTACATTATAAGAAAATGTGTTTATGTGGTCTCCCATAAGCTCTTCTTTGTTGACTAAATACAAAATAACGAGAAGAACCACAGGCAGAAGCAATCCATTAATGACTTGAGCAAGAAGCATGAATGATACTAATGGTGCACTAGGAAAAAGCACGATCAAAACTGAGGAGAAAATCAAAAACCCAATCACAGAATAAAATTGCTTTGCTTCATGAAATTTTTTGTTGATGCCAGATTCCCAGCCAAACGCTTCGCAAACATAATATGCAGTAGACAAAGGCAAAATAAACGCTCCAAAAAATGCTGCGGCAAAAAGACCTACTGCAAATAAAACAGAAGCAAAGTGCCCTGCAAATGGTTCCAATGCAGCAGCAGCTTGTTCTGCAGTGTCAATTTGAACTCCTGCAGGAAAAAGTGTTGCTGCAGCTGCTAGAAGGATAAAAAAGGATATCAATGTTGCAATAATGCCTCCTATAACAAACTCCCATTTTGCATAGACATATTCCTGAAGCCGCACACCTTTTTCCACTATAGAAGATTGCAGATAAAACTGCATCCAAGGGGTAATAGAGGTTCCTAAAAGTCCAACAAGAATAAAGAGGTAGTTCATGTTGAATAAAAATACAGGGGTGACAATGCTCTGCGCAACAATGTGCCAGTCAGGGTGTGCAAGAATTCCTGACAAAATATATGTTCCATAAAAAAGACACATGCACAAAAATATTTTTTCAAGAAGCTTATAATTGATTCGAATAATGAGGAACAAAACAAAAACTCCTGCAAACGGCACTACAAAAAATTTGTTAAGGCCGAGGAGTTCTGACACTGCTGCAATCCCTGCAAATTCAGATATTGTTGTCGCAAAATTTGCAATAAACAAGCCAATCATCAGCACAACAGTCAATCGCAATCCAAAATTTTCGCGAATTAAATCTGCAAGGCCTTTTCCTGTAACTACACCCATCCGCGCGCACATTTCCTGAGTTATGATAAGAAGAAGCATCAACGGAATCATTGTCCAAAAAAAAGTATAGCCAAAATGTGCTCCTGCAACAGAAAAAGTGGTTATGCCTCCTGCATCATTGCCTGCAATTGCACTAATAATACCAGGACCAATAAGTGTAAAAAAAACAAGAATATTCCTCACATGTTTTTTCATGCTGCTGCTCCGTTCTTATTTTCCTGTTTTTTCTGTTTTTTGACACGCTTCAGTATAAACTTTCTTCTGATCCATGATTTTGGGATTACTGAAGATAACACATGGTCTGCAGTAATTATTCCTTTGAGAACTGAATGCTCATCAACAACAGGGATCACGTAATAATTGTATTTTTCCAATGCAGTTGCAATGTCTTGTTTTGAGGTGTGCAAACCAACAACAATAGGACGTTTCTTCATAAATTTCATGATTTTTTGTCGAGGCTTTGCGTTGAGCAGTGTTCGCATGGAAAGTGTTCCTACAAGATGATTTTCGTTGTTAGTTACTAAAAGAATGTGGGTTTTATCTGCAGATGGCTTTTCTTTTCTGATTGCTGCAACTGCTTTTGCTGCTGTGTCTATATCCTTCAACGCAAAATAATCTGTGCGCATAAGTGCTCCTGCTGTGTTTTCTGGATACTTAAGAAGTTCCTGAATAAGTTTTGCTTTTTCAGGATTCATTTGTGCAAGGATGATGTTTACTTTTTCTTTTTCCATGATGCCCAAAACATCAGTAGCACTATGTGGCGGCATGCTTTCCAACAATTCGACAATTCTATTGATTTTGAGTTCTCTAAAGAATGATTCCTGAACTTCTGGACCTGCTTCAACCAATGCCTTTGCAGCTGTTTTTTTGTCTAATCTATTGAAAATCAGCATTTGTTCCTTTGGACTGAGTTCTTCCATCAAATCAGCAATATCTCCTGGATGCATTTCTGCAATTTTGTTTTTTGCTTCCTTGAGATGCAATTGCCTGTTTGTTTCCAGAGCTTCTACTGATTTCCATGGAATTATTTTTTCTGCACTGAAATTGTACAGAACTTTTCCAAGAATGTTTTGTTTCAGACCAAGCCTTCTCAAAAAACTTGTTGTTCCGACACAAACTCCTGTAATGCAAAACTGGTCATCTACTTTATTGAGAAGAAGATCATTGACACGTACTACCTTGACTCCTGTAACATCAATAATCTGTTTGTCAAGCAGGCTGTGGGCAAGAAGATCATTTTCATGAACAAAGCTTGGTTCAATTTCAGCAGCAGGGATATTAAGAACAATTGTGTATATCGGTGCTCCATTTTGCTGTTTTATGCCCTCAACATATTTCCATGAAAGTCTTTTCTTGTATTTATCCTTTGCAAGGTACACAAGATGCGTAATTGGTGCGTATTCTGCTCCGTCCAGAAAAACAAGATCGCAGAGCGTGCCTGTTATTTTCCCATGACTATCGTATACTGTTTTGCTGCTGAGTTCTGTAAAAAAAACCATTGGCCACACCTTTCTCTGCTATTTCCAGAAACGCATATAAAAAGCTTTTGAGAATTTTCAAAGTTCTCTATTCTCAGTAGTTAAATTAAGAAGAATGAACAGCTGTGTTTTCAATAAATTTATATATTCCTACGCTAAAAAACATGTATGGCACGAAAAGCAGGATCAAAAGCAGCGCCAAAGGTAAAAAAGACAACAAAAAAGGCAGCTGGAAAAAAAATAAAAAAGGCTGTTAAAGAAAGTGCTCTAGTTCAGGCACAAGAACAACCAATTGCTATAGCAACTCCAGCAACAGAAGTTGAAGGAGAAATTTCTGCAGTTGTACAAGAACCAGAATCTATTGTTTCGCAACCGCAAGAAGAATCTTTATCTATTCAACCTGTTCCTGTTGTAGATGGCAAAGAAGATCTAAAAAATGAAGAGCATGCTATTCAAGAAACAAAGCAAGAAAAACAGGAAATAAAAACAGAGGTGAATGCTATGGCAGATGGAAAAGGTGTTGGCAAAGATTATAATCCTTCTGACTTTTCTCAAAAACCAGCAGAATCAGGAGAAGACAGTTCAAAAGTATATATGTATGTTGGGCTTAGTGTTGTGCTTTTAGCAGTTGTTATCGGAGGTATTTTCTTTTTCAGTGGTTTTGGCAAATCTTCTGGGATAGATCTTACAGGATCAACAGTTGTTGCGTTCTGTTCTGATACAGATGGCGGCTATAACAGGTTTACTAAAGGAGTTGCATCTGGAACATATTATCTTGATTATCATTCTGGAGAATTTATGGATGCATGTGAAGCAAACGATGAAAATAAACTTACAGAATACTATTGTAAAAATGATCTTGTTGTGTATGCTACAGAACCATGTCCAGAAGGGTTAACATGCACTAATGGTATTTGTGAATAAATCTTTAAAATTAATAATAAATCTTTAAAATTCATGATACCGTCATAGTAGAGGACAAAAATATTGTTCTGATTTTTCCGCCGCCCAAATACGCTCACTTGATTTTTTCTCTCCCCTCATTAATTAAGGGGAGAGAAAAAATCAAGGAAATTAGAAAAGAATAGT
>JAHFMP010000113.1 GCA_023267795.1 Candidatus Woesearchaeota archaeon
CTGGAAAGCAAGAAAAAAATTTGAAGTATATTTTATGCTCTTCTTTTAGTCACTTTAAAGTAATAAAAGTCCCCGCTCCCGGATTTGAACCAGGAACCTTTCGGTATCAGCTGACTTGTGTTCATTCAAGGACAATTCCCAGTCAACAAGTGAAATTATCTACAGCCGAACGCTCTAGCCGTTGAGCTAAGCGGGGAAAATTGATTCTCTTCTTTACAAAAGCACTGATTTGTTTAAATATTTTGTTGTAGTAAAAGAAATGTTAAATAAACACTTATTTATTCATCTTCCATCTTTTTTCCGACACGAACACTGTTTGAAGTAATTTTTATAGGTTGCTGTTTTCTGCCCTTAAAGCGTATAATTGCTCCTGGCAATCGGAAGTTTCCAACAATTTGATATATAGAGTATAGTTTATAAGTAACAATCCTTTCTTCATATGCTTCCAGATGCGGGATATGCCAATGCATAACAGTACCAGCTTTTTCATGCTTCAATATTTTTTCTGGTTTTACAGTCCCCACTTCAAAATGTTTTTCAATTTCTGCAACAGCAGGAATCTTGTCCTGAATTTCTACATCATCAACAAGATACAGTGACCTGTTTTTGATGTGCAAAAGTATTTTGAATTTTGTATGGCCATCTTTACCAACAGAAAGAGTGACAACTTCTTTTTTAACAACAATTGGGCTTCTCAATCTATAGTAGCACGCAACAAGTGCAGAAAGCAGAAACAAGAACCAGATAACAGGACGATAATTAACAGAGTAGGTAACAGTTATAGGAACTCCTGCTGGAAGCAATACAGTAGTTGTGTAGTACAAAAGCCCTTGTTTTTCAATAATTTTTCCTTCAGGAATAGTGGAAGTGAAATATTGGCTCCAGCGTGTAACAGGATAGGTAAACTGTTTTGTTGTGTCAGCATTTCCATTATTTGTATATTCTACTTTTTCTATTGTCTCAAAAAATAAACCAGAAAAAGGATACTGCACTTCAACAATGTCAGCATAGGAAATGATTTCAATTTGCTTTTTGATGGGGTTGAACATTTTTTCACCGACAATAACAGTTAATTCCAATGTATCTGTTGTTGGAGGTTGCTGAGGATCGTACTGAATTTCAAAAACAACAGAAGCTGTACCAAGCGGCTCAAGAGCAGTTGTTTGTGAAGCATTATACAAATCACTTTGCAGGATAACTTTCAATGAAGTAATGTTCAATGGATTTCTGTTGACAACATCAAGACGAACTTTTTGTGGCTGGCGAGGATCAATATGCTCCTGTGCATCCAGAATAAAATTAAGAGAAGGCAAATATCCAGTAAGTGCATTCAGGTTTCTGACATACAAAACAATATCAGAAATCTTTTCTTCTCCTGTATCAGAACCAATGGGAATAGAAATTATATACTTGCCAGATGAGATGTATTCTGAAATAGGATTAATGAGAAGAGAAAAAGTAAGAGATTCTCCAGCATGGACAGTGAAGCCAGACAAGTAAGAAATAGGGTCTGTTTCAAAACTCCATTTTGGATCCAAACCAAGAACAAGTTCAATGCGCTCATCATTCACACCAGAATTAGTGACAGTAAATGTGTATACAGCAGTTTCGTTGGAATAAATAACTGCTTCTTCAGTTGCAGCAACTTCAAAGCCTGCTGCTGTCATTGCTGAGACAAAAGAGAAGATAACTAACCAGAATACCAACACAATACCCTTGGACATACAACTGCACCTGCAACAAACACACCACTTATGATACGAATTACTATACTAGTTGTTATATATATAGTTTGTTATTAAAAAATTTAAAAAATAAAAAAAGAATATTTAAATAAAAATGCATCTACAAAGAAGCTATGTATGTCAAACTTATTATTTATGTGCCGAAAAACGACAAAGACAACATTCTTAAAAAACTCTTTGAGCTTGGTGTTGGGAGCTTCAATAATTATGATTCGTATAGTTTTGTGAGCGAAGGTACAACAACGTATAGGCCATTAACAAATGCAACACCCTCAAAAGGAAAAAAGAACAAAATGATAAAAATCAAAGAAGTGCGAATTGAAACTATTTGCAAGGAAAATGAATATCAAATGATTCTTCAGGAAATCAGAAAGATACATTCATATGAGGAGCCTGCAGTTTGTGTGCATCCATTGACTGATCTTTCTTTAGGATAATAGGATAATTTCGAAGTTTTCTAACACATTTTGATTGTACGTATTAAGTCGCACCTAATTTCATACCCATTTTTTCGGCCGCCCTTTCCTTTCTTTTTCTTGTTTCCTTGTCACTTTTTCTCCCCCTTGGAAATAAGGGGGAGAAAAAGGACAAGTGTGCGAACTCGGCGGCGGAAAAATTTCATACTTTTCATAGAAGAGACTTAATACGTACCTTTAATTTACAGCTTCTGCTACACAATTATGTTGCTCACATGCCCAACTTTTTCAATTCTAAGCACATGTTCCACAAAATTTTCTATTTTTGTTTCATGACTCACCACAATAATTTGTTTCATGGCAAGATCTTCAAGAACTGTACGAACCTTGTCCAACTGCTCTGCACTAAATCCTTCTGTTGGTTCATCTAAAATAAGAATATCTTTTGTATGGATTGTTGTCATAAAATCATTAATAACTTTGTTCAGTGCCAAACGATATGCAAGAGCAACAGCTGTCTTTTCTCCGCCACTCAAATCAAGAAGCTCTGTTTCATAGCCATTCTGCTCAATAACAGGAGTAAAGTCATCATCCAAACGTGCACTAACTGTGCTTTCTTCCAGTAATACAGTAAACCATTTGGAAAAAAAATCCTGAAATGCACTGTGTACCTGAAGCATGACTTGCTTTTCCATAACAGTAACCAATGGAACAAAATAATCCTCAAGCCAGTTGCCAAAGAGAGACAATTTTTGTATTTTGTGTTGTGTCTCTTTTTTTTCTTGGATTTCTGCATCTAAAATATGTTTTTGTTGCAGTATGCCTTCTTGTTCTTTTTCCAGTGTCCTCATAGAAATTTCAAGTTGTTTGAGGTGTTCCTGCAAAAAATCGTAGTCCTGACGCTGCTGCTTATAGAGAATGTCAATATCAGCATATATTTTCATTTTTTGGGCAAGAAATGTTTGATGCACAAGAAGCTCTTGTTGTTGTTTTTCAAGAAATTCACAATCCTGTCGCAATGTGTAGAGTTGAAGTTCTTTTTCCTGCAGAATAAATTGTTGCTGTTGTTTCTGTTGCTGCAAATTTTCCCATTCCTGAATTTTCTGAAAAATATTTTTCTTTTCTTGAAGAATTGATTGCCTTTCAAAAAGAGCAGTTGTTGATAAATAATTCTGTTTTTCAGTAAGAAGAATGATTTCCTTTTCGACAGAAGACATAAACTGTTCCTTTTGCTGTTTCTCTTTCTCCTTTTGTTTTGTTGTTTCCAAAAGAGAAGCCAAAACAGCTTTATTTTTTTCTGCAACAAGAAGGCTCTTCTGTTGCTGCTTCTTATTCTCAAGAGCAAGAACACACTTCTCTTTTTTTTTATGAAGATCCTCGAGCAGTTCAGAATTTTCTTGAAAGATACTATTATGTATTGCAATTACTTTTTTCTTATGCTCATGTGCAACCTGTTGTAAACAGAGACTGCAAGTATCAAGAACCTGTATATTATGCATTGCTTCCTGAGCATTTTTTTGATTGATTTCTGCTGCAGTAATGCTTGAAATGGAAAGAGCTAGCTGCTCTTCAAAATATTCAATCTCCTTTTCAACAAATTCTTTTTGTTTGAGTATATTTTCAAGCTTCTCAACTTGCTGCTGCTGGTATAATTGTTGTGAAAGCGCATCTACAAGAAAAGCACATTCCTCAAGAAGCTGCTGCTTTTGGCATAGTAGCTGTTTTTGTTGTTGATTGAGAAGTGCTTTTTCCTGCAAAAATTGCTGAAGTTCATTTTGTTGTGTTTCAATCTCTTCCAAAAGTTCTTCTTTGGAAATTGCAGCAGGTCGTTGAGGAACAACAATCTGTTGTGTTTTCAAATCATTATACTGTTTCTCACCATTAATAATTTTTTCCTGAAGTTGCTTTTGCTGAATCATTATTTTTTCATATCCCGCGCTGAGAGCTGTTTGTTTTTGAATGAGTAATTGCATTTCTTTTTGTTTTGTTTCTGTCTCAAGCAATGCTTGTTTGAGCAAA
>JAHFMP010000114.1:0-2060 GCA_023267795.1 Candidatus Woesearchaeota archaeon
TCAATCTCATCCAAATCAAGATCACCAATCACGAGATCAGGTTTTGCTGCTGCCTTAAGAGATGCAATTGCTGCTTCAATCTCATCAACAACTTTTTGTTGTTCTTCAATATATTTATTGATTGTTTCTTTTGACGCAGTTACTGTTGTTTCAATTGCAGTGAGATCATCATTTGTTTTCAATGCATCAAGATCAAGATCATCAATATAGCCATTTAATGTCCCATTATATGCTTTTAATTGAGAAAGAACTGTTTCTAACGCATCAATATCTTCCTGCACTGCTGCTTTATCATCATCACTTGCATCTGCAGCATCCAATGAATCCTGCAATCCCAAAATATCTTCAAGCAACGCATCAATTTGTGCTGTTAGGGTTTCTATGTCATTTTTGAGATTTGCTACTGCAGCAGTGTCAAGCACTTCTTCTTTGACACACGCATTTTCTTCACAAACATATCCAGAAGGACAATGACTGTCTTCTGTACAATCCACTGGCTTGCATGAACTCTCTTTACATATCTCTTTTTCAGCACAATCTGCATCTGATGAACAGCTACTACAATCCTGTGGACAAAGACTGCTCGCCTGTTCTTCTGGCTGACAAACACTGTCACCGCAACTGCCTTTTAATTTTTCTTCCAACTCATTTTCTTCAATATCACAATCATCAAGACAATAGTCTTTATCTTCTTCTACAAGCATACACTTTTTGAAACAGGCTTTTTTTTCTTCTAGCTTTGTTTCTCCACTATTTCCACTATTCTTACAACTAGATAGAAAAAGCAATACTACAATAATCAGTGAAAACAAAAAGACATATTGTTTTTTCATTATTATAGCACCACTTATGTTTGAACAAGAATATTACAGCCATCTTCATTTGCAGCCATTAGTGTAATGGTAAGGCTTTGATACGTTGCAGTTTCTCCAACAGAAATTAACATTTCATATTCATCAGATCCTACTGTATAAATTAAAAAAAGACAGGAGACATCTGAATTTATATCATCTATATCCAAATGATAATTTGCACCGTCTGTACCTATAACTATTTCTGTATCTCCATTTGCTATGTGCAATGCAATACCATCATCTGCTGCATCTGTAGCTGTCTCTTCTCCCTCCATAATAGGAGTAGGATAATCATTTGGATCCAATGGATCTGTTGCTCCTTCAGGATTTGTTACTTCAAGAAGATCAGGATAACCATCACCATCAGTATCGCTGAGAGATGGATCTGTTCCATAGATTGTTTCTTCATCTACATCTGAGAGACCATCGCCATCAGTATCCTTTGATATTTCTGCACTTCCAGGGTATTCATTAGCATCAGCAGGATTTGTTCCTGAATCAATTTCTTCGCCATCAGTATAGCCATCGCCATCAGTATCTACTAAATAAATAGTATCAACTACAATATCATCTATACAGTCTGGGATTTTATCTCCATCAACATCAACACTATCATCTTGATCATGGCAAATGTCATACATATCAACAACACCATCACTATCAGTATCTACTGTTGTTGAATCATAGGAAGAAGATGTTGAATCTGAAGAAGATGCTGACGACGATGAATCTGTGGAAGAAGCAGATGTATCTGTTGCATCGCAGGAATCACAATACTGTCCACCACAATCAACATCTTCTTCGTCACGATCCTGCAAGCCATCTGCACAATAATCACCAGTGTACGTGAAGGAAAAAGTGCCTTCACAGCTCGAAAGGAAAAGAACAAGAACAGTGAATAATGATATTAAAAGCATTGTTTGTTTTTGCATAAGAGCACCTCATTTTTAAATTTTTTAAATAAATTGTTAATTTTAAGATATGAATATATATAAAACTTACTAAATTTGATACTGTTAATTCTTCGATACCTATATGTACTTGTAAGTTATTCTTGAGGTGATGGTTATGGTAAAAAAGTGTCTGGAAGATAAATTTCAGCTCTCAAATCTCATAAAACACACATATCCCGAAGATTAAATAGTATCAAACGGACGCAAGATTTAAATAGTAGTTGTATTCTAAATAATACATATGTATAATAAA
>JAHFMP010000114.1:2070-4150 GCA_023267795.1 Candidatus Woesearchaeota archaeon
TTTTAAATAAATTGTTAATTTTAAGATATGAATATATATAAAACTTACTAAATTTTTTTCATTCATTCTCCCAAGAGGAACTTATTTCCGGGAACTGTGCAAACGCTTCTCTGAAAATCTGCTTATATTCTTCAATGTTTTCTTTTGTTTCTCCTTCAAAAACAAGAACAAGTTTTGGCTCATTGGAAGATGCACGCACTAACCCCCAGCCATTGTCAAACAGCACTCTTGCCCCATTCACATCAATAACATTGTATTTTTCCTTAAATTGTTTTGTAAGATTTTCTGCAATTCCATACTTTTTGTCATCTGGACAATGCACATGCATAGTTGGCGTCATTTCATAATACGGAGTTGCTGCAATAATTTCAGAAAACAGTTTGCTCTGCTCTGAAATATATGAAATCAATTTTGCTGCTGCAAAAACACCATCATCATAGCCATAATAATTGTCTCGTATAAAAAAATGACCAGAACGTTCAGCTCCAAACACAGCATTTTCATCATGACATTTCTTTTTGATATAGGAATGCCCTGTTTTCCACATAATCGGAATCCCGCCATGTGCTTTTATATCTTCTTCCAACGCTTTTGTACATTTCACATCAAAAACAACTTTGCCACCTGGATTTTTTTCTATGGCTTGACGGGCAAGAAGAATTGCAACCCTGTCACTCCAAATATTATTTCCATTTTCATCGACAACACCCAACCTATCTCCATCACCGTCAAAGCCAACACCTATGTCTGCACCAACTTCTTTTACTTTTGCTCCAAGAACCTCTTTTGCAATTTGTGATTCTGGATTTGGATTATGATGCGGAAACATTGCATCAAGATTGCAAAATAATTCTACAACTTCACAACCAATCGCACGCAATGTATCTGGAGCAAATGCACCTGCTGTGCCATTGCCGCATTCAACAACCACTTTGATTTTCTTTTTTAGTTGAAGTTTGTTTTTTATCATGTCAAGATATGGTTCACGAATATTTCTTTGTTCTCTTTTTCCTTCTCCTCTCTCAAAATTTTCTGTGAGGCAGAGATTGTATATCTGTTGGACTTCATCTCCAATTAATGTGTACGAGAGATTATTTGAGAGCTTGACTCCTGTCCAGCCATTTGGATTATGAGACGCAGTAATCATTGCACCACCTTTGCTTTTGAAATAATGCTGTGCATAATAAAGCATAGGAGTGAGACACATTCCTACGTCAATAACATTGCATCCTGTTGCAAGAAAACCTGTGATGAATGCATTATGAAATTTTTCTGAATACGAACGAAAGTCATAACCTACGATTGTTTTAGTGATATTTTGTCTCAAAAGAAATGTGCCAAACGCTTTGCCTATCTGCTGCATCGATGTTTCATTCATTTCACTTTCGTTTACTTGACCCCGAATGTCATATTCACGAAACATATATTTGTTCATACGATATCGATCCACTTTTGCATTGCTTCTTCATATCTTTCCAACGTTCCTGTATCAAACCACTGACCTGAAAAAGGAAATCCAAACAATTTTGTATCTCCTGCTATTTTTGGAAACACATCACGCTCAATCGAACTCGCACCTTTTGGAAGATATTCCAATACTGCCGGCTCTAAAATATACAAACCAGCATTAATCAGGTTTGACGGCGCTGCACCCTGCTCTGGCTTTTCAATAAATTCCTGAATTTTACTGCCCATTAATTTTGCAACACCATACTGGCTTGGATCTGCAACTGTTGTCAATGCAATTGTTGCAACTGATCCATTCTCTTTATGAAACAAATACATTTCATCGAGATCAATATTCTTTAACTCATCTGCATTGCACATCACAAATGTTTCTGTCAAATAATTTCTTGCCAAATTCAACGGCCCTGCTGTTCCTAACGGCTCTGTTTCTTCCACATAAATGATATTCACACCAAAACGCTTGCCATTGCCAAAATATTCCTTGATTTTTTCCCCCTTATACCCAATAGAAATAACAATCTCAGTAATTCCATGTTTTTTGAACAAATCCAACGTGTGCTGGAGGATAGGCTTATCATGCAATGGCACCAATGGCTTTGGAATTTCATTTGTA
>JAHFMP010000004.1 GCA_023267795.1 Candidatus Woesearchaeota archaeon
GCATAGACTGATTGAAATACCCCCGTACATATATGAGTAAAGCCAGTAACTGGCATGTTTGCAATATTGTAACCGAAGCTGTAGTAACCAAGAGACTGTTCCCCGAGTTTCTTTCCCACAATGATATTATCAATAGTAGTAATTGTCCAGGCAAGGAACGACCCTGAAAAGAATTGTGAGCCAAGATGAAACAGGTCTTTTGCAGTTTTGAAGTCAAATGAAAAAGAAGGTTTCCATGGACAAAACGCGAAAAAAAGAATCATCATAAGGAAGTGCTGAAGCAAAGATGCCCATACAATACTCCAAACACCATAGCCTGCAAAAGCAAGACCAACAACAACAATGCCATAAAAGAGCACAGAAACAATTTCAATAGAACTTTTTCTAATAAAGTTGAGGTTTCGCATGAGAATAGAGCGAAAAATAACAGTAACAGAATCAAAGAGAAACATAATACTCAGTATCCTAACAAGAAGGATAAGAGTAGGATTTCCAAAGAATGTTGCAATAGCTCTTGCTGAAAAAAAGCTGATAAGGAATAGAAGTATCCCAAGAACAAATGTCAGGACAAGACCAGTGTTTGCATTTTTATCAAAGTCATTTTTGCTGACAATAATGACGTCTCCTATACCCAAACCTATAAACATAGTAAGAAAATTAATAAGAATAAGTGCAATAGCAAAAAGTCCAAAATCTTCAGGAAATAAAAGTCTTGCGAGAAGAATTTTAGTAAAAGCATTAATTCCGTAAATAATAATGCTTGCACATCCAACCCAGCCAATGCTGCGTATGACTGTTTGTTTGAGCATTTTAATCTTTCAGTCTCCAATCTTATCCTGTCTTATCCATAATCAATATAAACTGATTCCAAATTTCCATAAACCAGATTAAATAATTTGTCATATTTTTCAGTAGGAAGCAGAAGTGTTGTTGAGCCATCCATTTGCGTAATTTCCCCATTATTGATAAAAGAATAAAGCCTTGCAAGAATTTTCCCATCACTATTCACAGCAGTAGCAATAACCTCATAGCCATTGTGTTCTAAAACATGTCCAAGCAATGCAAAGTGTGATGAAGTAACAAAGGCGTACTCAAAAGGAAGTTTATTTACTAATTCATTATTTTCTTTGCTTGTTTCTGTAATACTAAGCTCTGCAAGGAGCTGTTCATAAATTTGCTCACTTGTCAGGTCAAGGTCACCAATAATTGTTCTGTTAAAATAATATTGTCCCACAAAAGATTCCACATCCACAAAGATGGTGCTGTTTTCTGCAGTATGCTCACGAACATAGTATCCCAGTGTTTTGATTCCTGTATTTTCCTCAGCTCTTCCAAAAACAGGAGCAGGCATATTAATCTCAAAGAAATCCTGATGATAAACAACACTACTTATAATAACTATCGTATGAAACAGGAATAGGAAAGAAGAAATAGTGAGGAGAAAATAAAAAAATACAGCAATACTTCTTTTTTTTGTCTGGAATGATTGAATCCACTCAATAAAGAAAAGAAAAACATACCCTGTCATGAAAATAAGTGCTGTTATGGAATACGTATTATAAACCCGAAGCTCGTAAGAGGCAGGAACAACAAGAAATAACCAGGGAGTTGTGTATAAAATAAACCAACCAAAAAATATAAAACTTTCTCGCTTTATCTGTTTTAACATAACTAAAATAATGTACAACAAAAATCCAAAGAGAATAACAAATGTGAAAAGCAAACCTATATTCTCAACAAAAGAAGTAAATAAGTGCTTTACATAAAATCCAATTACTATTGGTTTTGAATGAAATATGTTGAGATATGAATGAAGGAAGAGCCCTTTGGTGTACAAGTAAATTGCACCAAGAACAGTGGGAGTCAATATAAAAATAAAGAGAACAAATCCATATAAGCTAAATACCTGCCTTAAAGAATAGTAGATTCTCTTTACTAATCCTTGTTGTTTAGTTTCAGAAGAATATATATAACTACAAAACAAAAGAAGAGGAATTATTGCAACTGCTTGATTATCTGTCATAAGGTAATAAGCAATGGAAGAGTATCCTAACAGTTTATAGAACTGTTTTTTTGTCTTGAAGAAACGAATAAAAAAATAAATAGTCATAAAAAAATAAAAGAGTCCAGAAATACCATTAAGCCCAATACTTCTCGAGAAAGCAACATGCGATGGTAAGATAGCAAGCAGAAAAGCAACAATAAAACCATAAGTTTTATTATATATTTCTTTGCCGAGAATATATGCCATGAGTACAGATCCAGTACCAACAAAGATATATGGAAGATGAATAGTAAACTCTGTGAATGAAATTCCAAGAAGTGCATAAAAATAGTAGAATATTGTTCCAAAAAAGAGATTCCCCCAACCCCTTCCAAAATTAAAAAATCGAAATAATTCTGTTGCAATTATTTCAATGCTTGGATGAAAAAGTGCATAAACAGGTTTTAGAGCATGCTCAAACAAAAAAATTTCATCACTGCTCACCATCACAGTACCTATCCTAAATGAGTAAAGCCTTAGCGTGAATGATATAGTAATTAGAATCAAAATATGAAGAAAAGTATTATTGTAGCAATGTGACTGCGTTCGTCTCATTTTTTTGACTCTTTTTCTTTCACTAATGCAGAAGCACTATGCAGTGTTTCAATAGTTCCTGCATCTGTCCAAAATCCATTAACAATTGCGCAATTCATACTACCATTCTTCACATACCAATTATTCACATCAGTTATCTCTAATTCTCCTCTTACAGAAGGCTTCAATGTCCGAATAATATCAAAAACACGATGATCATAAATGTACAACCCTGTGACTGCATATGATGACTTTGGTTTTGTTGGTTTTTCCTCAATCCCCACTATTCTTTTTGTCTCAGCATCAAAAATAGGTACACCAAATCTTCTGTTATCTTTTACTTCCTTAATAAAAATCATTGCACCATTCTCGTGCTTTGTCATTTCATTTTTAAAATTATCTTCAAATATATTATCTCCAAGAATAACTGCAACACTATCTTTTCCTGCAAAAAGCTCAGCTAATCGTAATGCATCTGCAATTCCTCCTGCCCCTTTCTGAACAGCGTAATGAAACTGGACTACTGGATATTGTGTATTATTCCATTTGTTGAGATCTGCAATGAACTCTTCCCCATGCCCCAAAAGCCGTAAGAAATCTCCTGCAAACTCAATTCCTGTGACAATAAGAATTTCAGTAATTCCCATCTTCAGCAGAGTTTCAATGGGATAACAAATCATTGGCTTGTTATATACTGGAAGAAGATGCTTATTTGTTACTTTTGTCAATGGGTATAATCGTGTCCCAAAACCTCCTCCAAGTATTACTCCTTTCATTCTATCATTCCCAGGCGCAGAAATATTGTTGCCTTTTTAATGTTTTAGCCTCTTCCACCATAATGGATTTTCACTGTACCAACGAGTTGTAAGTTTTAACGCCTCATCAAATGAAAAACAAGGTTTCCATCCTAACTTCTTTATTTTTCTACTATCAATTGCGTACCTCCTATCATGCCCGGGCCTATCTTGAACATATTGAATAAAAGATACATCTTTTCCTAAAATAGAAAGTATTTTTTTTGCAAGAACTATGTTTGGAACTTCATTATTAGCTCCAATCAAGTATGTTTCCCCAATAATCCCTTTCTGAAGAACAACATCAATCGCACGACAATGGTCCTCTACATAAATCCAATCTCTTACGTAAAGCCCATCCCCATACACCGGAATTTTCTTTTCTTCCAAAAGATTAGTAATAAACAAAGGAATAATTTTCTCAGGAAATTGGAATGAACCAAAATTATTTGACGAATTACTTATTGTAACAGGAAGCTTGAATGTATGAAAATAGGCACTCACAAGGTGATCTGATGCTGCTTTGGATGCAGCATACGGACTTCTTGGGGCATATGCTGTTTTTTCTGTAAACTTTTCAGGACTGTTCAATGGAAGTGCGCCATACACTTCATCTGTTGATACATGATGAAATCTTTTCACTTTATTTTTTCTTGCAGCTTCCAATAATGAAAGTGTTCCAATAACATTTGCCTTGATAAAAGGTTCAGGATCATGAATACTCCTATCCACATGTGATTCTGCAGCAAAATGAACAATAACATCAACATCATTTGTTATGTTAAGCATTTTTTGTTTATCACAGATATCTGCATGAACAAACTCATAGTTTTTTACACCATTGAGCTCACTCAAATTTTCAGAATTTCCAGCATACGTCAGTAAATCAACATTAATAATGATATCATCGTGGTACATTCTATGCCAATAAAGAATAAAATTAGCACCAATAAACCCACAGCCGCCAGTCACAAGGATCTTCATTTGACAATCCCTTGCTCCAATTCTTCCTCTAAATACTCTACTTGTTCATCTTTCAAGTCAGGATCATACGGCGGGTCTGGAAAATTAACAAGCCACGCTTCTTCACTCCCAATATTTTGCAATCCTGTTGCAATGTTAGCAGGGATAAAAAGACGTTGTGGACTAGATGCATCAAGGATATGCTCTTCTCTCTTTTTATCTTTGTAAAGAATAATTTTCATTTTTCCTTTAATGCAAATATACTGTGCTGCACGCATACGATGAAGATGATAACCTTTAAATGCTCCAGACTTTATTGCTGTGAGATATAGAAGTGTTTTCTTTCCATCCTTAAAAAGCTCAACAAGAAACCCATTCTCATGTTTAGTATTATCAAATGTTTGCACTTTTTTTGCCTGCTCAACATGTGCGATCTGCATGATACCATGAATTTCAGCGTGCTTTAAATAATTTTTGGGGAATTCTGAAGAGCTATTGCTCAATTTTATAGACATAAAACATGAATGGCTGACCATTCTTGGTTTCATAAAATTGACAATAAAGCTTTTCGTAGATTCCAACAGTACAAGTGTCAACAATTCTCAGCAATGTTGCGTTTAGCAATAAAAAACTCTGCTCTTTACTGAGAGAAACAGCATAAAATGCGTCATTTTTTCTGCCATTTTCAACCAACATATAAATGACATTCTCATCCAAAGGCATCTTATATGCAGCAAAATCAAAAAAATCATAATTTGTAAAAGTTCTACTAATAAGTATATCATCTTTTGTTTGATAATAACTGCTATTCGCGCTAAACATATAGAAATCCAGCTCTTCTCCAGTAAAATCACGATACAATGTTTTGAATAACTCTACATTCGCATAATTATGTGCATTATAACCTCCACGGAGATGAACTGTACTATGAACAATGTTTACTAAAAGAGTTGGAATAATAACAAGTACAAAACATATTTTCAAAAGTTTTACTCCATTCCATACCCTTCCTAAGAAAAGAACATCTTTCTTCTCAAGAAGAGAATTGATATATGAAACGTATGTTAAGCAAAACAAAAATAGAGGGACAATTGCAAGCGTCATGTAACGCATATCTGTCCCTGAATATAATGGATTTTTCATAACATCAAACTGATAAAAAAACAGAACAACAACAAACCAAAGAGCGTAAAAAAGACAGAACTTGAATTCTCTGGATTGTAATTCCTCAAATCTTGCATTATCATACACAAATGTAATTACTTTTTTTAAGATATTTCTTTTTTTATAAATCAGAAAGATAAAAGAGGCCATTAAAAACCAAAAGAAAAAAAATCCAAATGCTGCTGTTACTGTATTTGGCATCCTGACAATAGACTCTTTTAATGATAAGATTGCCGGCATACTCTGATCTGCGTTGTAATCCCATGATTTATTTAATAAAAGCCGCTCATACACATATTCAATTCTAAACATAGGAAAGGCATTTAACTCATTTCCATTATCATAGAATAACGGATAAACAGGATTTATAAAAAGAAATGCAAAAATGAAATAAGGAACGTACGTAATTATATTTTTTCGTAAAAATAAAAGGAGGTAACAAAAAATAACTACAGGCAAGATAAGTGTTGATGCTTTTGTTTTTAGGCCAAGAAAAGTTATGACACAAAGAACTACAATATACCAATATTTTTTGTATTTTTGGATATTTTTCCTTTCTTCACTAAGCTCATACCATAAAAACAGCAAAAACCCAGCAGCAATAAAAAATTCTGCTATAATTCCAAAGTCATACATAAACAACAACGAGGAGAATAAAGAAGGCAGTGAAAGAAAAAATAAAACCCCAAATACTGCAAAAAATCTTGATCCTGTACTTTTTAACAAATGAACAAAAATAATCAAAGAGGTTACTGCTATAAAAACTACCTTTAGAAAAAAATATGGAAAAGGCTCCCACCCATAAACCTGATATATTCCTTTGATGATGAATGCCTCTACTATCCTCGTTCTAACCCCTTGCGCATATGCTCCTCGAAAAAAATCCAAACCTGGAAAGAAAAGGTCAGAAACCATTGTACTGATTTTAAGAGTACTAGCATCCCGGATAAACTCAAAATCCTGTTGACCATGCGTATCAAAATACAAACCATATGCATACGTTGTTCCATACAATAAGCTAAAGATAAATAGAAGAATAGATATGCCTGCAATATGCTTTTTTTGTATTGCTTTTTTCATTTGGCAAAACCTTTAAAAGCGGATGATTAATAAACTTTTTCATGGAGCAACAACCTTTACAACGCCTCTTTTCTTATCCCAAAAATAGTGTTCTGCCTTGGAACATTTGGAAATCTCAAATAGTCCGGGATAAAAAAAAATTATCTATTGGATGGTGCGCACCTTTTCCTCCAATTCCTAATGGCGGTGCTGTAATGACTGAAAAAGTTATTCAGGAAATGCTCAGAAGAAAAGATAAAGAAAACATTGAGGTTTATGCTATTCCTGAAAATGGAAAGATTGACAAACAAAAATTCAAATTGGTAAAATATGCAAATATTACTTATCCTTTAGATGTCATTTTCTTTTTTTCAACAGAATATCTTTTTCAACGTTATAATCACCACACAAAATACATTGCCTGGCAAACAATTCATTTTCTTATTGATGAAAAGCCAACAGAACTGGAAATTTTTGAGAAAATAAAGCATGCTGATTTTGTTGCAGCACCAACAAAGATGGCTGAAAAAGAATACAGAGAACATGGAATAAAGAATATTCGCTATGTTCCAGAGGGGATTGAATTATACCACTATCCATTTACTGTAAAAAAGAAAAAAAAGATTATTTTCATTTCACGAAGCATGTACTACAAAGGAGTCATGCCATTCCTTGACGCAATTCCATTTATTATCCAAAAACATGATGATATCATTATTGAAGCAAACATTCCTATTGATAGCAACTCTCCATACCTTTCTGATATAATTACTGCACTTAAAGAAAAACAAACACGCTATCATAAAAATTTCCATTATAACTCATTATGGCTTCCGGAAGAAAAGATTCGAAAAATGTACGCTGACGCCTCAATTATGCTTCTTCCCAGCAATAATGAAGGGTTTGGAATTCCAATTGTTGAAGCAATGGCATCAGGAACAATCCCTATTGTTGCAGACAGGGCACCGATGAACGAGCTTGTGAAACATAACAAGACAGGGATATGTCTTCCACTAAAAAGACAGAAGAAATATCACTATGTTGAATTCCCTCTTGTCAAAAACATTGTCTCTGCATGTGATTCTGTTTTACGAGATCCTAAATCATATATAAAGATGCAGAAAAATGCACGAAAAAAGGTTGAACAAGAATATACTATCGAACATACTGTTGATCTTCTTCTTTCCTTAGCACGAAAAATAGTTCAAAGGAGATGAACAAATTTAAGAGAATTTTGCTATTTATGTAAAATTCTCTTAACGCTTATCTCACTTCTTCTTTGCAATCACTGTTATTGTCCCACCTTTTTTCAAAAATCCCTCCACATACGTTAGAGGAACAATAAGAGGAATGATAATGTTATCAACTAGCCAATAAAAAAAAATTCTTGCTACTGACATTCGCTCTTTTTTGTATGGTTTCTCTCTAATGATTTTAGAAAAGGCATCGCTTTCTTCTGCTTCTGAAACTTCCTTACTCTCTTCTTTGTGTTTATTTTTTTTATTCTTTTTCTCCCTTATATAATAAAGAAAACTATACACCCAACCCCCAGGATTATGCTCTACTGACTGATACGATACATCTTTTATGACAAAATCAGCTTTGTCGCAAAGCATTTTTACTGTTTTTGGTGTAAAAAAACAAAGATGTCTTGGAACATCTAAATGAAGCCAATACCTTCTAAATACTTTTGCCTGAATGCTCTCTATGTTTGGCACAGCAAAAATTAATACCCCATCTTCTTTTAACAACCTATGTGCAGCACGGAGTGTCTCCAGAGGATCGTAGACATGTTCCAATGTTGCCCATAATGTAATGACATCAAAATTTTTCTTGAGTTTATTTTCTATTCCTGTAATTTCGCCTGCATATAATTCAAGACCAAGATGTTCTTTCCCAAATGCTACTGCCTTCTCTGAGAAATCTATCCCTATCACATTCCATCCTTGTTTTTTCATGTATTTTAAGAAAAAACCTTCTGCACAACCAATATCCAACAAACTTCCATATGCTTTGTATTTTTTTACATATCTTGTTTTTTCTTGTGATGCTGAGAAAAAAAAAGGAAATATTTTCTCAATAAATTTCTGTTTCTCTCCAACCCAATAATAACTTGGATAGTATGTTGAAAGCTTTTTTTTTGCTGGAACAGGATTCAAATATAGAAAATGACAACGACTGCACTTTACAATTGTGAATGTGTTTACATTGTTTTGATTATCCTGAGCAGTGCAATATACAACATTCTCTTTTTCTTTACATAACAGACAACTTGTCTTTATAGTTTGTTTCATTCTTTTCTTATCTTTAGGTATAATGAACCGCCTGGAGCACAATTGAAAATTATTTCTATTCGTTCTTCAAGCACTAAGAGCATATTCACTATAAGACGAAGATATCTATAAAACCAAGTCTGCTTAGGATTTCCTAAAAAAAGATGCCATTTGAGGAGAAGCTTTAGCAGTAGATCCATCTGTTCTTCTTTTACCTGCTTTAATCCCCACATAATATCTCCATTCAATAGAAAACCTAAATACTGTGCAGCTGAAAATGATTTCTCAACAACAAATCCATGCTTCTCAAATGCTGCTTTTATCTCTTTATGCGACAGGAGATTAATATGCCCAACATCCTCTGCCCAAGGATCTTTTTTTAGTATGTTCATTATTTTTTTGTAAAAATAGAGTTCTTTATAATGTATTGACTCAGATTGTATTGCAATAATCCCTCCTTTTTTTAGAACCCTATGAAGCTCAACAATGCTTTTCTCTGCATTAGATACATGTCCAAATACATCTGCAGAAACTATTGCATCAAAAAATTCATCAGGATAAGGCAGTTTGTATTCATCGCTTTGCTTGAGATCAACAAAAATCTGCCTTTCTTCTGCATATTTTTTCAGCACATCAAGAGGATACAATGCAACATCACAGCCATACGCTTCTACTCCTTTTTCTCTTTTCAAAGGAAGCAATAAATACCCTGTCCCACACCCCCAGTCGAGAACTTTTGCATTTTTTGGAAGGCCTTTAATAAATGAGAATACAAAATATTTTCTACGATCAATAAATCCAAAAAATATTCTTTTTATTGCATTTGTTTGATAAACATATGCGGGATATGAACCTTTCCACTGACCAACTGTGTAGAGATCCTGACTTATTTTTCTGCTTCTTCCTTCAACAACAGTTTTATTCTCTTGTTTTTTATGTACCCACATTCATATCCCTTGCTACCTTTTACCTTTTAATTACTCTTCTCTTTTTTCTCTTTTCGCAAACTCATCAATAATGGTTTTATTAGTTTCCACCAATCAACAGACATTCTCATTTTTGAATAATTCAGAGGATAATATTTTTTTACATGAACTTCTTTTACTTTATACCCCTCTCGAATTACTTTTGCAAGAAAATACTGCTCAATACCATATTTGTCATCGAGCCATGCTTCAGTCAAATCAATCTTATTCAATAAATCAATGTTAAATGCTTTAAACCCATTTGACGCATCAGTAATACGCTGACCAACAAACAATGAGAAAACAAAAGAGTAGAGTTTTGTTGTGATTATTCTTTGTATAGGAATAGGCTCTCTTTCTTTACTCAAATATCTTGATCCCTGGATCATATCATAATGTTCATCAACTAATGCCTTAAGAAGCTTACTCATTTCTCTTGGATCATCCTGATCATCACCAGCAACAATAACCCCAATATCAAACTTTTTTTTTGCTGCATAGGCAAACATTGTCTTAAATCCTGGGCCAAGACCTTTATTTTTTTCAAAGCTTATCAACTTTCCAAACCCAAGCTTTTCTAACCCCAACTTGATCTTTTCTTCAGTATTATCTCTACTGCCATCATTAACAATAACAACCTCATCAACATACTCTTTAGGTATTTTCTCAATTACTTTTCCGACATTTCCTGCATCATTATATGCAGGCATCATAAGAAGAACTTTTTTATTTTTGTACATTACTCCTATGAATCATTGTTGTTTTAAAAATCTTATTGTCTTGTCTCTGTTTTGTCTGTGAAATGAGAAATAATGTTTATAAATGGAGTTATTTTCCCAAAAGCTATGAGCACATACTGGCAAGGGAAACGTGTTTTAGTTACAGGCGGTTTAGGATTTATAGGAAGTACACTTGCAATTCGTCTTGTTCAACTGGGTTCTTATGTTACAATTGTTGATGCAATGATTCCTTTTCTTGGAGGAAACGAGTTCAACATTGATATTATCAAAAACAGCCCTCTTCTCAAAGTCAATATAAGCAATATCTATGACAGAGAAAGCATGGAACATCTTGTCAAAAATCAAGACCATATTTTCCACCTTGCATCTCAAGTAAGCCACATTCTTGGTCAAATAGATCCTCTTCCTGACATTCAATATAATATTCTTGGAACAACAACACTTCTTGAGGCGTGTAAGAAAAATAATCCATCAGTTAAGATTCTTTATACAGGCACCAGAGGACAATATGGCCCAGCTATGCACAATCCTATTCCAGAGGAGGCATCACTGAGTCCCCTTGGTCTTCATGAAATCACAAAAGTTGCTGCTGAACAAATTCTTCTTCAATATCATAAACGCCACTGCATCAAATCTATTCTTACGCGCCTGACAAATATCTATGGGCCTCGCGCTCAGATGAGATCTGACAAATATTGCGTTGTTAATTGGTTTATCAGACTAGCACTTGAAAATCAGACAATCAGCCTTCACGGAGGTGGAAATTATAAACGTGATTTTCTTTTTGTAGACGACTGTGTTGGAGATCTCATTCAGCTTGCAGAAAAAGAAGAAGCATATGGAAATATTTACAATATTGGCAACGACACTGCTGTTTCATTTGCTGAGATTGCACAGCTTATTATTGCCATTGCTGAAACTGGACAGACACAAACAACAGATTTTACTCAAGAACGTAAAATGAATGAACCAGGAGATATTTATCTCGATATTACAAAAATTAGAAAGACAATAAGCTGGCAACAACGAACTTCACTTAGAGAAGGAATTCAGAAAACTGTTGCTTTTTACAGACAGCATAAAAACCATTATTACTAAAGAGAATTTTGCATAAAGAGCAAAGTTCTCTAAAGAGAATGAAACTATGGAATTTATTATCCGCTCTGCAACTGCTTCAGATATTCCTGATGTTGCAAGACTTCAACAAGCATTTATTACAGAACATCAACAGCACTATGATCCTGTTTTCTATGCTCTTAACCAAAATGCCGTGCAAGAATGGTCAACGTGGGCTTCGAAAAAACTTGAAAGCAAAGAACTTGGTTTCTTTATTGCACTCAAGGATAACAAAATAGTGGGATATATTACTGGCTACATTGAACAGCGTGCACCTATTTACCATATTCGCATGATTGGATATATTTCTAATCTTTACATTACTCCTGACTTTCGTGGGAAAAAAATAGGCACACAACTCCATAAAGCACTTATTCAGTGGTTTAAGGAAAAAGATGTTGGACATATTGAACTAAACGTTAATTCCAGAGCAACTACAACAATTGAAACATGGCATCATCTTGGCTACACAGAAGTTGGAAAAAGAATGAGGATGACATTATGAGTTCTCTCACAATCCCATTTATGGATATAAAAAGACAATATACTCTTCTCTCTCCTGAAATACATGCTGCACTTCAGCGCGTTTTTGACAGATCTTTGTTTATTCTTGGACCTGAAGGAAAGGATTTTGAAAAAGAATTTTCTCAATATATTGGTGTCAAGCATGGCATCGGTGTTAATTCAGGAACAGATGCTTTACATCTTGCACTTCTTGCTGCTGGCATCGGCAAAGGAGATGAAGTGATCACAGTTTCGAATACTGCAATACCTACTGTTTCTGCAATTATCGCAACAGGAGCACAGCCTGTTTTTGTTGATATTGATGAAAAAACTGCACTTATCGATTGTGATAAAATTGAAAGTAAAATTACTGCAAAAACACGTGCACTGCTTCCTGTCCACCTTTACGGAAACCCTGTTCCAATGAAAAAGATTATGGAAATAACATCAAAACATAACATTCTTGTTGTTGAAGATTGTGCACAAGCTCATGGAGCCTTATCTAATGGAAGAACTGTAGGAACATTCGGCCATCTTAGCTGCTTTAGTTTTTATCCTACAAAAAACCTTGGGGCATTTGGAGATGCTGGAATGATTCTTACCAATGATGATAATCTTGCAAAAAAAGTTACACTCTTACGGCAATATGGAGAAGAAAAGCGGTATCATACTGTGATGAATGGATTTAACAGCAGACTTGATGAACTTCAAGCTGCAATACTTCTTGTTAAATTAAAATATCTTCCTCAATGGAACAAGCAAAGAAAAGAGATTGCAGAACAATATAGTAAATGCATAAAAAATCCAAAAATTACTTTTATTCAAGAAACTACAACAGGATATTCTGTTCATCATTTATTTGTCATGCGAACAAAAAATAGAGAAGACTTTAGACACTATCTTCAATCCAATGGTGTTGGAACTGCAATTCATTATCCTATCCCACTCCATCTTCAGAAAGCATACACAAACCTCAGATATAAAGAAGGAGATCTTCCAATTACAGAAACAATTATGCGAGAAATTGTTTCTCTTCCACTCTTTCCAGAATTAACTGAAGATGAAGTAAATTATATCATAAATGTAGTTAATAAATACTAAAATTCAATATCCTGAGCTATGAGAACTATGAAAAAGATAAAAGAATTTTTTTCCTTTGTCAAGGAACAGCCTGTATTTTTCTGTTTTTTGTTTATTTTTATTCTCTATTTTCTTCCAACTCTTATTCAAGTAGAATTCAATCATGAACTTCACATCACACGTTTTTATCTTGGGCTTCCAGGAGTTCTTTCAGGTGATGAACCTCATTACTTTGTCACCACAACAAGCCTCATTAATGACCATGATTATTATATCGAGAATAATTACGATAATGCATATTATTATGGAAAATGTGATGTCAGTTTCCACTACATAAATAATACAAACCCTTTAATAGGACGCCATATTCAGCTGGTTGACCCTGAGAAGCAAGTTATCATTCCTATGTATGTTAACAGAACATATGAAGGGAACGTGACAAAACTTTACCAAGATTTTAATGTCACTACTCTCAGCCAAGTTTCTAACAGGCCAATTGGACTTCCATTCTTTTCTGCATTTTTCTTATGGCCATTCAAAAATACCTGTTTTATAGAACATGGTGCAATCTATCTCTCACTTCTTATTAGTTTCATAGGAGTTATCTTTTTTTACCTTATTGCACTCTTTTATTTGAAAAAATACTCCACTATGAAAGACATAACTGAGCAAGTATATATTGCACTCATTTTTACACTTCTCTTTGCACTATGCACACAATACTGGCATTACTCAAAAACATATTTTACTGAACCATATCTTGCATCGTTTATTCTTATTGCATATTATTTTACATTTGTTAAAGATAATGATTTTGTTGCTGGCTTCGTACTTGCACTAGGCTTCTCAATGAAATACTCATTTGGAATGTATCTTTTCCTCTTTTCGATCATTCTGCTTTTTCAAAGATTCTGGAAAAGAACTATGATTTTTATGCTTGGCAGTATTATACCAATTTTAGGCGTCTTTTACTATAATTGGCTCCTATCTGGAAATATCCTTCACTTCGGCCAAGGAGAATTTCTGGCCTTTGGAAATTATCTTTATGGTGTTTATGTTTGGCTTTTCGATCCGATATTTGGCCTACTTCCTGCTGCACCATTCCTTATTTTTAGTGTTTACGGCTTTATTGTTCTCTATAGCTTCGATAAAAAACTCTTCTTTCAGTTTGCAGTGCTTACTATTCCTTACTTTCTTTTCTGGACATCATATCTCGTTACACAAAATGGTGCTGGAGGATACTCTTCTCGATATTTAGTCCCACTCCTCAGCTTTTTTGTTTTGCTCTGTCTTTTTTGGTACATGAGCAACAGGACGAATACCTGCAATAAGAGCAAAGTATTTTTTTGGCTTTTTGTACTTCTTGCTCTTTATTCTTTTTTCATTAATATCCAAGCTGCATTTTTATATCCACTTTTTTGGAACAATCCACCGTGGATAGTTCTTACCTTTTTATGGACAAAGTTTACCCGCATCAAAGAAATAATTTTTATTTCACTTTTTTCCTAATGAGGCAATCAAAAAATGAAAAATATTGAAGAAACAAAGAAAACACTGACAAAGTATAAACGATTGCTCGTGATTAATGATCACGGCATTTTTGGAGGCGGAACAGAAAAAAGAATCAGGACACTTATAATTAAATTTATTGAAACTTCTTTCTTTGATGAAGTACATGTTATTCAAAAATTCCCAACTGCGTTAGAGAACCATGATGCACTTCCTGCTTCTCTTAAAAACAGGCTATTTGTTCATACTCTTGGTAAAGAGAACAGCTTTTTTAAAACGCTAGATATTATTACCAAGCATTCTATTGATTTTGTTCAATGTCATAACCTTGCTGCTCTTAGTCCACTTCCAATTCTTGCTGCAAAGATAAATAAAAAGCCAATTATTTTTTATGGCCATGATTATTGGCCTATTTGTGGCTATCGCTCTTTTGTAGATTCACACTCATTTACAAGACTTCAGCTTTGTGAAACAGATCATTCCTTTGGAAGAGCAAAATGTCTTTCTATTAAAGCAGAAATCAAATACTGGTTCTGGAAACGCATTATAAACATCTGTACTGCCGGTATTGCAACAGGAAAAAATATGGCTGTAATTTATGAAAAAAATAAAATTCTTAGAGGAAAATGGCATGTTATAACGCCATGGATTGACCCTTTCTTTTTTCAACAGAAAGAGACAAATCAAATAAATAAACTGAAAAAAAGGAAAGAGAAACTAAATACTGCTATTCCTCATTCCATTCTTTTTGTAGGTTCTCTTCTTCCTTTCAAAGGTGCATTTGTTGCAGTTCAATCAATGAAACACATTACAAAAAGATTTCCTGATACAAAACTTCTTCTTGTTGGGAGTGAACAGGAGCATGATTCTCGTTATAGGATTGCGCTTGAGAACATTGCACGAAGAGACAATACATTGACCAACATACTATTTCTTGGCAAGAAGAAACCTGCTGAGATTCAGCTTCTTCATAGGACTGCATCTGCATTTATTTTTCCAACACTCTGCATGGAAAGTTTTGGACAGAGCTGGGCAGAAGCAATGGCTGATCGCTGTCCTGTTATTGTGACGGCAATATCCACACTTCCTGAATATGTCAAGAATAACAAAAATGGATTCCTTGTTCCTCCAAATGATCCTACTCTTCTTGCAAAAACAGTTATCACTTTGTTTCAGAATCATAAACATACAAATTCTATTGCACAAAACGGAGCGAAATATGCCAAAAATAATTTTTCTTTAAATCTAATATATCCGAAAATTTTCATGATCTATTCAAAAGTGTAAATCTATATGGGAAGAGATTAGTTTTCGAAACTTTCATCTCTAATTTTGCCGACTCTTCCCATAATAAGTGAATGAGTTTCCTCAAGGACGAAGCCCGATTATTAAACTCATTCACTATATCTGTGATAAAATATTTTGTCTGTGTATTCAATAAGCCCATCAACTTCTTGCTGGTTTAGTTTCTGCTTTTGTCTCAACACATATCCTGCAAAAATTCCATAAATCAATACAGAAGGAGTAACCGCAAGAAGTTTCGTTATGAATATTATCTTTTCTTTTATCTGAAAAGATTTATTCTGTTTCAGTTTTTCTTCTTGAATTGTATTTACTTTATTTACTTTAGATTCATCGTTCATTTTTGGATCATTTTTAAGAAGAAGCTGCAAATAATAGTGTAATGATTTTACAATCTGAGCAAGGCTTCCAAACTTAATAATAAGATATAACCTATTCTTCCATGACCAATACATACGCTTTCCAAATGGCTCTATAGGTCTTTCTTTTCCTTTATGAAACCACAGTGCTTCATAATTCTGCAGAATTTTCCAACCATTTTCCTTTATTCTCCAGACAATATCCATGTCTTCCACATACATAAAATAAAATGGATCAAAAATGCCTGCTTCGTCCAGCACTTTTTTTCTAAAAATAACAGAACCACATCCCATCCATAAACATTCTTTTATCTTTTTTTCTGGTTTTTTTAGAGTATTGTACTCTATATATGCATACTCTTCTGCACCACAACAACCAGCATCAGGATGCTGCTCCATTGTTTTTACCAGAACTGAAAGCCAGTTTTTATCCAAAAGACTATCTTGATTCAAAAGAATAATATAATTACCTTTGCTCTTTTTTATACCAATATTGTTTGCTCTTCCAAACCCAAGATTAAAATTGTTTCTGATAATATGAACATCTCGAAACGTATTTTCTATAATTTCAGGTGTTTTGTCTACTGAAGCATTATCAACTGCAATTATTTCAATTTTCTTTTGATTGTAGTTTTGGCTTTTCAACGAGCGTAGACAGTCAATAATACAGTCTGCACCATTATAAGTGACAATTATTATTGAAACAAACAGATCTTGCTTTACCATCTTTGACTCCTTCATACATTCCATCTCTTTATTTTTCTTATTATTCTTTTTTTGCAATGACCACATACTGCTTTGCAAATGGTCTGAGATATTTTGAAAATGTTCAATATTCAAGACACATCACTTTTTTATGGATCCAAGTGCCATGCTTTTCCCAAATTGGTTTTGTACATCGATTCCATGTCCAACCAGTATAATCTATACAAAACTCTTCTTTGATAGAAAAACCATTCTTCATTACTATCTTTTTTATGAATGATATTGGATGAATGTATC
>JAHFMP010000005.1 GCA_023267795.1 Candidatus Woesearchaeota archaeon
TAGTCACCTCTTTTTTATTCAACAGTTATCTGCACTTTATTCATCACATCAATTTTTCCTTTCCAAAAGTTGAACATGAGAAGATATTATTCATACATTATTAAAAAATGTTTTGGTTTTGCGGAATAAATTTTCAATTACCCTCCTCCTCCGGTGGTAAGATAGTTTTATATATTTGGAGAAGTAAAGAACTGATTTATTATTCAAAAGAGGTGTGAGTTATGGCTAATGATGAAACAAATAACGAATACACTGAAACTGTCACAGTAACAAGTGATGATGTTGCAGAATGTTTGTGGTCATGGCAGTGTGCATCAGGAGAGACGTGTGTTGAATATGATTGTGTATCGTAATTTTTTCTTTCTTTTTTTCTTTTTAGTAAATGATCAATGAGAAGTACAGTAACGCCAGTAGTTCCCACATCAATCGCAAGCATGTATTTCATCAAGAAAGGAAATGAAGAAGAGTTTATATGAATTATTCAGTTCGAATGGAAATAATTTCTTCTTCTGAAAGAGGCCTATCTATGTTTCGCTTCATAAGTTTCAAATATTGCTGTGTTTTTTTCTTAATGTGGTTTGTAAGTTCAGTATCAAATCCAAACGCATCAATTTCAGAGACATCTACGTTTGGAAGTGACGTTAATGTACCAAGAAATTTTCTTCCGCCAAGAACTGCTTGTGCTTCAATGTCTTTTGCAGGTTTAGTTGCAAAAAGTTTAATTGCTTGAAATTTAGAAATAGAATTTGCGCCAGCGTGCAAGAGAGAAGAAATACGTTTTGTTCGATCTGACCAAATTCCACATTGAATATCTAATTTTGGGAATGCAATTCTTGTTTGTGCAATCCACCATGCCTGTTCATCAACGCTTGGAGCTTGTGCTTCTGCATAAAGCGTTCCTTCATGTGGAACAAGTCCATAAAAATGAAGTTTGGAAATATGATATTTTCTGATAGTTTCGACAAGTTTGGGAAAATCTGCACGTGTTTCTCCAAGCCCAACAATAAAAGTCATGGCATTTTGCAAGCCAATTGCATGTGCGTTTTCAAACATACGATAATACGGTGCTGATGGTTTGCTTGGACATGCTTTTTTGTGAACCTCGTCATTGACAGTTTCAACACTTCCAACAACACCTTTAATGTATGGCAAATATTTTTGTAAAACTGGTTTTGGAACAGCGCCAATGTTAATCCATACTTTGTCACCATAAACAATATTGATTTTTTTTAGCATATCTGTGACTTTGTCAACATTAAATGCGTTGATACCACCACTGAAAAATCCAAACTCCCAGCCAAGTTTTTTACAGAGCCATGTTTCTGCAAGAATGCTGGATTCATGTCTGATAGATTCTTCTTTGCTGACTTTGTCTTTTGGCAAAGCAGACATGTAACAAAAACCACAATCATTGATCCCACACCACCAGCTAAAGAAGATAGCTCGCTCGAAGCATGTAGTTGCAGGAAAGTTTTTTAAATAGATCTTGTTTGCTTGTTGAACTAATGCTTCTGTTTCTGCTGAGAGTTGCATTACAGATAAAAATAGAGGTTTGTTTTTAAGGATTACGGAAAAAATCATTTCACCGATAGCAATTCCTTTTCCAATTTATTGATTTCTTCGTTTAACTGCTCTAATTCTATTTCAGTTGCGTGAGGAAGCTTTTCTTCGTGAACTTTTTCTGGTAGTCCCTTTACTGTTGGCAAACAAGCACGCAACTTTCCTGCATTTTCAGTCATCTGAGTTGTGATTGTTTTTAAGAAATCTATCTTTTTAAATTTTTCTGCCTTTATTTTTTTATATTTTTCATAGCTTTTCAGACCCACAATAACTTGTTGCGATGCTTCTAACAAATTTCTTCGAGTAGTAGAAGGATCTGAGATATTCATAAAAAAAATTTCATCTTTTTTTGCTTCTATCCTGCGAGCTTTTTGCTTTTTTATAGCCATATCACATATCCTCTGGTTCTGTTACTGTATTATCAATAAAATTCATTCTATTTTCAATTTCATGAATTACTGTTTGCCATATCTCAAGTTCAACATCTTCTTCTTGTTTTAATTTTTTGATTTCATCAAGTGTCTCTTTTGCTACCTGCACTTGGGTTTTCAAAGTATCAACAAGTATCAAAATATTTTTGTACTCTTCTAATTTCACATATATTTGTTTTTGCACCATATAAAAATTCTACATTCACAGATGCCAAATACACTCACTTTCGCTCGTGTATGGCGACGCTCATGAAGAATTTTTCTTCACCTCTTTTTTTCTTTTTTCAATGATTTTTATGCTTTAAACAAAATCTTATCAATTTCCGCAAGCCGTAACTCAATGGAATGCTGCAGCGTTTGCCATTTTGCCATTTGCTCAATTTCCTGCTCGTTCAAATCTGTTAAACGAAACGCAGTATCTTTTGCCAAGGAAATATCTTCGTTAAAATGTATTAGTTGCTCACCTACTTCATACAGTGATGCAACTGTAATAAATTGTTTGCTAAAATGTAAATGTTGTTGCTTTGCCGGCTCTTCTGCTTTTTGCTTTTTTTCTTGTCTTATGATTTCAGGTATAGAGAGAAGCTCCTGCGAAACATCAAAAGGAACATCCAGATCATGCTCTTCTTTTGGCGCTTCCTGATAGAACATAAATTGAGGAACAGGAGAGCCAATTTCTGTTTCTTCAGGAAATGGCATTGGCACTTCATCATATGTCCCAAATCCAAAAGAGGTTTGTTCTGACATTTCTCTCTGTTTTGGCAACGGAAAATCTGGAGTTCGCTGCAACTCTTGCTGCATTTGTGGAGATGCTGCAGAAAAATCATCTTGTGCCATAATTGATGAAAATTCTTCAGGTACTTCTTGAGGTTTTAAAATTTCTTGATCATCAGGAACAGGAGGTATTTCTAATTCTTTCAGAGGCAATACATACTTCTTTTTTTTAAATGAATCAAATAACCTCATTAAAAACCACCATTAGTTTTAATATTGAAAGATTTTAACAATTAAAGTATTAAAAGGTTTTGTACTATCACAAAAGAGTAAAAAAAATTGTATTTTAGCTGATTGGAAAATTTTACTCTTTTGTTTTAGAAACATATAAATACTCTCGATATAAAAAAGTTAGTAAATAAAGGGGTCATAACTAGTGAAAAAACAAAGAATGGGATTTCGAATAGTTTTTTTCCTTACACTTCTACTTTTGTTTAGTATTATTTCTCTTAATGCTCTTGCAGGCTATTGTGCAAATCCCGACGTCAGCAGCTCAAGCTGGTACTGTAGCAGTAGTGGTGTAAGCCAGAGCGATTGCTGCCCAAGCAGCTCAAGTGACTATGGAACATCTGGTGTCCCTGCTAGCTATAGTGAATGTGTTAGCGATTATTATTCAAGCACAGATAATACTGTTGGTGGAAAATGCAGTGATCTTGGCTGTTGTTATCTGGATACAGATGCAACATGTGATGATTCTTCTTTAGAAGGTTCCTGTAAATATGATGAAGGAACATGGGATAGTAGTGGATGCAGTGCAATTTCTGAATGTACTGAAGGATGTTGCATATATTATGAAGGAACTGCATTTACGTATGAAATAAGTTCTCTTGGATTTTGTGAAAATGTTGGTGGAGATTTTGACAGCAGCAAAACTGATGCAAGTTCTTGTGCAATTCTTGCTGCAACATATACTGAAGCAGACTTAGAATGCAGTGATAGTGTTGATAATGATGCTGATGGTGCAATAGATTATCCGAATGATGCTGATTGTAGCAGTGCAACAGATGCCAGTGAAGCAACAACAACAGCTGCATGTTCTGATCTTGTTGATAATGATGGGGATGGTTCTATTGATACAGCTGATGCTGGTTGTTGTGGCAGTAGCAGCACTGCAAATGAAGAGCTTTGTGAACTTGCTGCATGTAGCACTGAAGAAATAAGCAGCAGCTGTAATTGTTATTCTGCAGATGCAGGAATTCCTAAAGAATATGGAACACTCTGTGAAGCAGGAAATTACTGTTGTGACGGCATTTGTCAAGCTGAAACGTGTAGTGGTACGTGCAGTTCTGGAGAGCGAGAATATTGTGGTGTTGATAGTACAACACTGTGTTTGATGTACAAGACATGCGATGATGGAACATGGGGACCATGCGATAAGACAAGTGCCTGTGGTTTAGAGCCAGAAGTGTGTGATGACAGCTATGATCAGGATGGAGATGGATTGAATAATTGTGATGATCTTGATTGTTATCAAACAAAATGTAGTGATGGGTCTGATACAACTGCTTGTGGAGATAAAGGATATTATTATGGAGGTGCTTATGTATGCTGCAGTACTAATGATATTAATGATTGTGAGGGTGATGGTGTTTTTGAGACATGCGGAAGTTGTGCATGCAGTACAACACCAATAGATCCTGAAATTGATGCTATTGAGTATACACTTGGTGCGCCACAATTAACTATAAGTTGGACATTGGCTTGTGCTGATGTTTCATTTTTGCTGAGAAGATGTACAGGTACAGAATGTGTAAGTGATACAACAGACTATACAGATGCAGAGAGAGAAACTGCATTTCCTGAAGTAGTGAGTGAAACTATAGAAGATGAATGGAAATATACTGATGCTACAATTGGCGTGAATCAGCAATACTGTTATGTGGTGCAAGCACTGTACACTGATGGAACAAGTACGTATTCTGAACCAATATGTGTTGATGATAGTGGAGATGCATGGTGTCAGCAAATGGCTACAAGTGAGTTTTGTCTTGACGAGTATGGAGGTATGACAGAGGAATTAACATATCGTGTTGGCTGCACATCTGAAAATAAAATAAGTTATATTGACAGCTGCCGCTCTTCTTATGGTTCTGATTATATTTGTACAGGACCGTATAGTGATGGAACAACACGCTGTGCATATCAAAGTAATTGTGCAACCTGTGGAGATCCACTTGGACTTTATGCAACACTGCTTTATGGCTCTGCAAGTTATGCAGGAAGCACAACACTTTGCTCTGACATTCCTACGTGTTATTTTGACTACACGATCACTACTCTTGATGCCTATGAAGAATGTGCAGCTGTGAGCAGTTGTTATTCTTATGCTAGCCAGAGCGCCTGTGATGAACAATATAATGAAAATGGGTATAACAATAAATGTTTGCAGCGAGATTGTGAATGGATTGATAGCAACAGCAATGGAATTGCAAATGATGGTATCTGCAAAGAAAAAACAGCAGACTATGCACGATGTGAAGCATGCAATGATGCAGTGCATAATGGTATTTTTGATGCTTGCACACAAGATCGCTGCCAAGAATTTGGTGTTGATAGTGCAGATTGCTGGCTCAGTGGCTTAACAGAACAATGTACAGATATTGCTGACTTTACATGTACTGCGTATGAAGATGCAACAAGCTGCAGAGGAGATTACAATGTAGTAATTGATAAAGAGACAAATGAAGTTGCTGTTGCAAGTGAGGATGCTCTTGGCATTGGACTTTGTTATTGGAATGGAGAAAATTGCTATAAAGATGCAAATGGTGATGGTGCAGCAGATGCTGACCAAGAAGATATGACTGCACCAACAACGGCTATTCTTTCTCCTGAAAAGACAAAGACACTTAACATTACACTTCTTGCAAGAGACCTTAATGCTGATGGCAGTGAAGGATCTGGAGTTGCTGCAACATATTATTGTTATACTGATGATAGTAGCAGCTGTTATCCTGATACTCTTATTGATTTAGAGAGCACTGGACTTGGCATGATAACATTAGGAGATGGAAATGGTGTATATGACTTTTATTACTATTCTATTGATTATGCAGAAAATCTGGAAATTGTACAGCATAAAATTATAAATGTTGACAAAAAAGCTCCTGAAATTGTCATTAGTTACTATGTCAGTCCTGACACAAGCGATCCGTATGATGCTTCTTCCTTAACATTTGAAATTATAGTAGATGAAGAAGCATATTGTATTGATAGATTTGAGACAGGAGAATCTTCTTTTGAAAATGAGTTCAATGACCATTTTGTTGCAAAATATTCTGACCTTTCTGATGGAACTTACCTGTATACAGTTACCTGCACTGATAGTTTAGGAAATATAGGAAATGCATTTGTCCTTGCACAGGTTGATGCAGATACTGCAATCTTTGACAGTAATCCCGCGCTGTATACTGATAGCAGTTCTGTCACACTCAGTGTAAAAACATTGCAGGATGGAACGTGCGGATTTAGTGAAGGAACAGAAGAAGAAAGCTTTGAAGCATTAGAAGAGGGATTTGAAAAACAAGATGAAGATGGATATTATCTTCACACGCGAGAATGGACAATTAATGATAATGGCTTATATTTCTTTGATGTCAAATGTGAGCTTGATGATGGAACAGTGCATGACGATGAAATTGAATTTGTTTATGATGATACTGCACCAGCAACAGATATTGTGGATAGTTTTGGAAATACGTTTGATTTCAGCAGCTTCTATAATGGAGAGCAGCTTGCTGTGTATTTAGCATGTACAGATATGCCAGATTATGGTTTTGGATGCAATGCAACGTATTATTGTGTTGATACAATAGAGTGTGAACCAACAGAATTGTATGATCCAACAAATTCTATAGACTATGATCTCAGTGATGTCAGTAGACTCAATGTGTGTTACAGCAGTATTGAAAATACATATGCTGGCATGGGTGGTTTGGCAGAAGAGGTTAGATGCACTGAGATTAAAGTTGATTTCTATGATTCTGAATTAATTATTACTAATCCTTATGATGGAGAAGCAGTATTTTTGCCATACGTTGCTGTTACTGGCTCTGTTGATGATCCAGATGCAACAGAAGGAACTGCAATAAACACTGTTACTATTACTGTCCTTGATACAAATGGAAAAGAAACAACATATACGAATATTGATGCAGATGATGGATTTAGCTCTACTATCCCAATTACATTAGAGAATAATGATACTGAATATAATTATATTACTGTTTATGGAACAGATAGGTCTGGTGCAACAACAGAAGCCCAAACAGTGCGCGTCCGTTATACAACTGAGTTAGGTGATGCTGCAATATGGATAGTAGAACCGACTAATGGTGTTTCTACAAACACTTCTTTTGACATTGTTATTGGAACATATTTAGAAGCAGAAAAATGTGGGTATAGCAAAAATAATGCTGCACTGAATAAATCCATTGCAATGAAATCTGTTGCGAGTGATACAGGAGGAGAATATCACTACAGTGCAGCATATAGTATTGATGCTTCTAAAAATGGAATTGAAGAATATGTGTACATAAAATGCCTGCTTGTAAATGCTGTTGAATATGCAGAGACTCTTACAATAGAATATGATGGCACAACACCTGTTATTGAAGCTATAGAAATTCTTAATAGTGATGGAAAAAATCCTCCAAGCATTGTAGAAGAGCCTCTTGATCCAGAGGTTCAAGTGACAACAGATGACAGAACAAAATGTAAATATAGTTTTGATGCAAGTGATGGATTCAATACAGGCATGACAAAATTTTATGCTTATGATAATACGAGCTACAATACTGTCAATAATGTAACGATTGCTGGGCTTGATGACCTCCATAGTTATACTATATATGTTGCGTGTCAGAATGGTGCTTATATGACTTCAGAAACAGAAACATTGAGCTTTGCAATAAACACCAGTGCAGCATCTGGAATGTATCTTATTTCTCCAGAAGCAAGTAGCAGTAGAAGTTTTATTATAACAATTGGCACAACACGCACTGCAAGCAGCTGCACTTATGGCAACACGAGTGAGAGCATAACTACAACAATGAGTGCTGTCGCAGAAAAAGAATTCAAAACAGGAACAATTACTGTTGCAAGTGATGGTAATTACACGTATTATTTCACCTGCTGGTTTGTGGATGGAGAAAAAACAGACTACTTTATGTTCCCTGTTGACACTACTGCACCTGTTATTGATTTTATAGAAGATGGAAATGTGAGTTATTCCAATACAAGTCTTTCTGCAGCATGGAGTGCAAGTGACAGTTTGACAGAAATTATTTATTATCTTTATTCTATTGGAACAAAACCTGGATATAATGATACGTTCTCATGGACCACAACAACAGCAGAAGAAGTTATTGTGGAAAATCTTTCGTTGAAAAATCAAAGCACCTATTATTGGAATGTAAAAGCAGTCAATGAAGTGAGCTTGTCGAGTACTGTGAAGTCAAGTGATGGAGTATTTATTGATGCAAGTGGTTCTGGAACTGCAAAGGACTTGAATGCATCCACTATAGCAGAAGTTACATATCATCCTTGCTCAAATGGAGAAAAAGATAGTGATGAAACAGATATTGATTGTGGAGGAAGCTGTGATAGTTGTGAAGCAGGAAAAGATTGCCTTGTTGCAGATGATTGCAGCAGCATCAACTGTGTTTCAGGAATTTGCCAAGAGTCAAGCTGCTCTGATAGCATTCAAAATCAAGGAGAAAGTGATATTGATTGTGGAGGCAATTACTGTGACAGCTGTGCTCTTGGTCAGAGTTGTACCTATCATAGAGACTGTGCTTCTGGCTATTGCAGCAACAAAATGTGTACAGAATCTGCATGTAATGATGGTATCAAAAATGGAGCAGAAACAGGTACTGACTGTGGTGGAAGTTGTACTCCATGTGAAGAAGTAGTATTGCAAAAATCTCCTCCTGCATCAAAAGATGATGTTGATAAAGAAGGAATGAGTATTTGGCTCTGGCTTTTGCTTGTTTTTTGTCTCTTGATTGTTGTGATAGGTGGTTATTATGGATACATTGCATATATGAAAAAGAAAGGAAAACTTCCTGCAAACTTTGAAGCGTTTGGGAGTATTGGCAGAAAATTCCCTGCATTGGCACTGCCAAAAATGCCGCAAAAAATCCAGATGCCTACATTTCAGAAAACAGGACTGCAACAGAAAATATTGCAGCAAAAACAGCAGATGCGAGAAAAACTTTTTGGTGCATTTGAAGATAGAAAACAATCAGCTGTTTCAGAAAAATTACCTGAACAAAAACCGACTATTAAACAAAGAGAGATAAAATTAGAAACAAAAGAAAAAGTTGGTATCAAAAAACCAATAAAAAAACAGCCATCAAAAACATTTACTGCACTAGAACAACTTATTAAAGAAAAGAAAAAGTAATATGGAAAAAAAAGAAATAAACAACTATTCATTAAAATCTTGCACGAACGAAGTGAGTACAAGACTTTATACTAAAGCACAAACTGCAGAAATTTTCTTTTTTATCCTTGCAATAGTGATTATAGGATTGCTTCTTTTATTTGGAGTGAAATATATTATGGAACTTGGAACAAAAGTGAATCAAATTGATATTGTACTCTTTAAAACAGATTTAGAATCATATGCAAATGAAATAAGACCTGTGTATGGAAAATGGAAAAAACTCGAGATTGATGTTCCGGCAGGAATTGAAAAAGTTTGTTTTGTCCAGCATGAAACATTTACTGAAAGTCCATTGTATCAACAACAAGAAGGCATTTGTTTAAAAGAAGATGCTGATTATAATTTTCTGATGTGCAATGCGTGGCAGGAAGACAGCACTAGAAATGTGTACACTGATCCTTTTGATGAACTAGATGTTGGTATTAACCTTGGTGCAATTGATGTTGGAGATGCAAACACCAATTATCTCTGTATAGATGCTTCTTCGCATTTTATAAGAATAAAAATGACAGGAGAAGGAGATAGAGTAGTCATAGAAGCATGGGAGTAACTATGGCAACATGGCAATAGCAAAAAACAAGAATGGACAAATAGATGTTCAGTTTCATTGGATATTCATTATACTCATTGGTGCAATCATTCTTTCTTTTTTTGTTGGCCTGTCTGTTTGGTATAAAAATACACAGGAACAAAAAAATACTGCAAATATTGTTGTTGCATTGGATTCAGTGCTTGATACTGCAAAAGAAAGCCCAAAAACAGCACGAACAACTACTATTCCAGACATTACTCTTTCATTTACCTGCTCTTCAGATGAATGCAATGACTATGGCTGTGCTTCTGCGTTTTCAGGAGGAGGAATATCTCATGGAACAGAAACAGAAATTCTTTTTTCTCTAAAAGAGCTTTCTGGAAATGACTTAATTACATGGGCACTAGAATGGAAACTTCCTTATACAATTTCAAATTTTTTGTATGTCACCACAGACAATGTGCGTTATATCTTTGTTTATGATGAAGAGCATAAAGAACTTGCCTATGCTGTTACTTCGCTGCTTGCAGAAAATGATTATCTTACAAAAGAAACAATAAAAATAGAAGAGCCTTCTGATTTTGCAATTATAGATAAAAATGATAATTTTGTGAGAATTGTTGCATTTTTGGATTCTGACAGCTTGTCTGAAACTACAGTAGAAACTGCTCTTGGAGAAAACAGTGCTAATAACAAAAAATGGGATATTATCTATGTTGATGGCAGTGAAGAAAGTGGAACTATTTATTTTTCTGAAGAAAGTGTTTCAGTTTCATATGCAGGACTCCCTCTTTTGCTGGGTGCAATTTTTTCTGCAGATAGAGATTTTTATATGTGTAATGTCAAAAAAGCTGCACTTCAGGGAAAAGTAGTGAGTGCAGTTTATTTAGAGAGAACAAAAGCATTGTATGATGCAGTAAGCGCTGTTCCTGAGAAAAGCTATTGCAGCTATTATTATGGACAAGATGTTCAAGAAGCAATAACAACTATAATGGAAAATGTTGATATACTTTTGTCAAATTCCATTGCATTCTCTTCTGCTGTTCAAGAGTTGATGGATAACAATAATTATGCTGTTATTAAGAATTGTCCACGGGTGTATTAAATGCAGACAAAAATTCGAACAAAAAAAGCACAAAAAGCACAGCTCAAAACAGGAGAAACAATTATTGTACTAATTATCTTTTTTATTCTTCTTGCTGGTGGCATGATATTTTATGCAAAGATCCAAAAGTATACAACTTCACAAAAAAAACAAGAAACAGCAGCAGTTGACGCAATTTCTATAGAACAAAGAATTAGACATATGACAGAGATTCCATGCAGTATTGATGGAACTATTATATTTGACTGCTATGATCTTGAAAAAATTAAGGGGTTGCAAAAAACAATTCCAGACTACATGCTATATTACAACAGTGTTATTTTTAAGAATTCGAAAGTAACAATAACATCTGTGTATCCTGTTGCAGAAGAGATTTTGCTTTTTGATGCTGAAACCAGAGAAATTAGTACTGGGACTCAACCATACAGAACTCCTGTCACTCTTTATGATCCACTGACTAATATGTATAGTTTTGGTTATATTACTATCGAGGTGTTTACTTCATGAAAAAAAGAGGACAGGTAGAGATTATAGGGTTGATGATTATAGTAATTATTCTATCTCTTGCACTGCTTTTTGTTATTAAAGTAGTTTTTACAAAGAAAAATCCTGATGTTTCGCAGAATTATCAAACAAACACACTTGTCGAAGCATTTGTGAATACTCTATTCCAAACATCTTCTGGCTGCACCACTGATACCACAATTCAAGATTTGCTTGTTGACTGCGCAAAAAATCCATTCTCTAGTGGAACAATAATGTGTAGTGATGGAAGAAGTTCTTGTCAATATGCAAATGAGACAATTGCATATATTTTGCAACAAACAATTGACAAGTGGGGTTTTCAAAACACAGGTTATGAATTTGTTGCTGTTGCACCTCCAAATCAACAAATAGTGTATTATGGATCAGGAAATCTTTCTGCATCACTGGCTGGAGAGACCACTCCATTCACTTTGCGCTTATATCCCAGCCAGCAATATTTACATGTCTATTTATGCATTGGAGGATGCGGATTGACGTAACATTTAAATAGAATAAAACAGGCTGTTTGCAAAGAGGTGGTTCTTATGAAGAATATAGGAAAAAATATATGGAAAAAAGGACATGGTATGTCTATAAAAGGACAAGGAATGTCTATTAATGTGATTATTATTGCAGTTCTTGCATTATTGGTTCTTGTCGTGTTGGCATTTATTTTTACAGGCAAGATTGGAAAGTTCAGCACCACAACAGCAAACTGTGAAGCGATTAGTGGGGGAAAATGTGAAATTGACTGTTATTATCTTGGAAGCAACTATGTACAGGATAGTTCCAGAGTTTGTTTAGACAACAATGGAGAAGTTGACACTACAGAAGTTTGCTGTGTTAAGGTAGGTGGATAAATTTTGTTTTCTTTTTACTACAAAAAAAGCATGCAAAAGACACGATTGTTTTTGAGTAAGAAAGCAATGAGTGAAGAATTCCTCATTGGCTTGATATTATTTATTGTTGCATTGCTTGTAGTAGTCTGGATTATTAAAAAAAAATTAGGCAGTATTCTAGGGTTTTGAGATGAACACAAAAGCAGATATGAATACAAAACAGCTTATGGTTCTGATTATTGGCATTGTAATATTTCTGATTTTTGTTATGTTTGGAACAAAAGTCTATGAATTTATGAAGAGTAAAGGAGATGTTGAAGGATGTCGATTGAGTGTCTTGGCTGCTGCACAATCTCGTTTTGCAGGAGAATCTTCAATTGATTTAGATTGTCCTAGAAAACAGTTAGTTCTTTCTGAAAAAAGTTATACTGTTAATAATAAAGAAAAGAAGTATGGAAGCAAAGAATATACAACAAATATAAAACTAGTCTTTGCTCAAGAAATGGCAGAATGCTGGAAGAAAACAGGAGAAGGCTATGTGAATGTTTTTGAAGAAAGTGTTTTGAAAAACAATAATGCCTGTTTAATATGCAGTCATATTAAATTTTTAGAATCGCCTAATGAAAATATTGAAACACTAGCAGAATATATAAAAGAAACAAAAATTCCAGCAACTGAATCACAATTTGAAGATACTACATATTATAACTACATTAACAAAGATTGGAAACAAAAAGCATTCTCTGATGACAGCATTTTTGTCCACATTCTTCAAGCACTTGGAATAAATTATGGAACAAAAGAGATTAATACAAATATTTTACTTGATAATGAAGGAGAAATAGATTTTACTAAAGAGTATTATATTCTACTTCTTGGTGTAAAAAAAGGAGCATTTGAGTTTTATAACGAGGACACCTATTTTATTGTTGTAGGAAGAACAGAAACACTAACAGATCCTAAAATGAGATTTTGCGACTATCTTTACAACTAACATGATCAACAAAAAAGCAATGCAAATTGAATTTTTGATTTACTTTTTGATTTTACTTGTTATATTAGTTATTTTTTTACTCTATTATCAAAAAACAGCAGAACTCAGCACTGCAAATACTATTGCAGATCAGTGCAGACAAAGTATTACTGTTAATGCAATTGGTCATATTTCTGGACTACAGCTCTATGATGAAGTACAATGTCCTGTAGAATATACCACCATAGAAGAAACTGAAAGTGAAGAGATTAAAAAAGAGGTTGCAAATAGCCTTGCCAGCTGCTGGTACAAAATAGGAGAAGGCAAATATGAGGTATTTGATACAAATATTATGAAAACACAATACTGTGTGATCTGCAGTGTTTTAGAATTTGAAAGTGCACCTGATGAAATAACAGGACTTGTTTCATATTTAGACCAGAATACTGTTCCTGTTCTGTTTACTGCTGCTACTCCAATGAGTTATACTGATTATTTACAGGGATTTCGTTCTGATGCAAACCTAAAACTATTGTATAATCAAGAAACAAGAGATGTTATTTACACAGAAAATAATTATGCAGCTGTTTTCCTGTATGGTAAAAAAGGATATCTCAATCATATAGCTGCAGGAGCTGTTGGTGCAGGCACTGGCTTTGTGACAGGAGGTATTTTGATTTTTTCAGGAGTTGGCGTACCTGCTGGCCTGTTGGTTGCTGGAACAACAGTTGCAGGCACTGCTGCTGGATTTGCACTTGGCAGCGACAAAACAGCTGACTGGGAAAGTGCTGTTGCGTTATATCCATATAAAACAGAAGATTTAAAGAAACTGGATTGTGATATACTTCCAGCAGAACAAAACATTGTTTCTTGAATTATAAGTAAAATTTATAAACAGATGTTTATAATATTAAACAGATGTTGAAAGTTTTTGCTGATCTCAAACCTTTTTTTGAAGACAATTATAAAAGGATTAGTGTCAGGGAATATGCAAAAATCATAGGTTTAAGCCCTGCTACTGCATCAAAAATTCTTGAAAATTACCATAAGGAGGGGATATTAAAGAAAGAGAAGGATAGGATGTATATTTACTATTTTCCACAAAGAGATTCTATTCTCTTTCGGGATCTCTCTAGATTACACTGGAGATTTGTTTTTGAAAGAATAGGATTATTGGCATATTTCGAAAAAGAGTTTGCTCTTCCTATTGTTATTTTATTTGGATCCTGCGCAAAGGGAGAAGTTGATCCGCATTCAGATATTGATATTGCTATTTTCAGTCCTGCAAGAAAAGAATTGCGCTTCAATATATTTCAGAAAAAATTAAAACGAGAAATTCAGGTTTTTAGATTTGTATCACGTGACACTGTAACAAATAAAGAACTTCTGAACAATATTTTTACTGGATATATACTTTTAGGGAGTTGGTGATATGGACTGGCAAGAATGTCTTAGAAAAAGAATTGTCAAGAATACAAGTATAGATTCTCATAAAATTACCTCTATTCTGGAAATTTCTAAAGAAAAACTAAAAGTAGCACTGCTGTTAGAAGATAAACATTATTATGGAAAGCTCCCGCTTCTCTATGAAACGTTACGAGAACTTCTTGAGTGTCTTGCATTACAACACAGATATAAAATTTACAATCATGAATGCTATACTGCATTTTTGAAAGAAATCATGCATGAATCTTCATTAGGTGATTCCTTTGATAAATTCAGAATTTTGCGAAATGGAATTAATTACTATGGAAAAAAGATTACCTTTGAAGAGGCACAAGAAATCATGATACAAATGATTGAATTTATAAAGAAAATAGAACAGAAATTAGTACTAAAATGAAAAACAAAAAAGGAGACATGCCATACTGGATGGTCATGCTGATTTCGCTATTGCTTGGATTAGTGGTAATTCTTGGCATTATTGCAATTGAAAAAAATAAACTATTTGGACTTTTGGAGTGGTTAGGATGAACAAAAAAGCAGAAATGAACTGGATGCTGGTTTCTGTTACTGTTGCTGTTGTTGGTATTCTTATTTTTGGCTCTTTTGCAATATTTTCAAAAACCACGAAACTCACTGAATGGATAGAAAAAAATATTGGTGTTTGATTTGGATTAGAAGAAACAACTACAACACCAATTGATGAAGAACGAATTGATAAAAAAACACTTATTACTATAGATACACTAGACTATGATAAAGAAAGTGGCTCTTGGATAGAAAAACAAGGATATGGTCAAGGATGGAATCTTTATAAAACTGTTCTTGAAGTTCAAGCTGTTGGTCCTGGATTTACAGGACAACAATCACAAGTTTCAAAAACAGAAACATTATTAGAAAATCAAGCATTAGAAATAATTCTCAACTCTGACAAACTTCATGGAAAAATAAAAGTGAATGAAAAAACGTATGTTCATACTAATTTATACAATAATTTTTGCTGGTTTGTTGCAACAAACAGTGATTTTACGTATTATGGTGAGTATTATAATGACAATAATAAAAACTGCCAAAAAGATGCAGATGAACCTTTTACAGACAGCAATAATAATAATCAATATGATGCTGGAGAAATAATAACAGCAAAAGATCTTGCACAACTCATTATTAGTGATCTTTTTCAAGATGCAGAGGAAGAATCCTCATGAACATACACAAACAGAGAAACAAAAAAGCAGAAATCACAGTAGAGACAATGGTTCTTATAGCACTTGCACTGATTTTTCTTATTGTTGTTGCATTTGTGCTGACTGGAAGAATTAGTATTTTTAACAAAGCAGTAGGAGATTGTAAAAGCAAAGCAGGTATTTGCACAAGCGCAAGTGAATGCACACTATTAGACGGCACAGAAACTGGCTTTGATTGCAGTGACACAACAGAAATCTGTTGTATGAATACCTGTAAAGGTGCTGGTGGAAGATGCACTTCTGATACGAAATGTAGCAATGAACAACTCTACACTGTTGCATGTGAAAATGAAAACGAAATATGCTGTAAATAAAGATAGGTAGAATAATGACAATGTTGAAACAGAAAAAAAAAGCAGACATGAATTTTTGGCTTGTTATGCTTGTGCTTGCTTTGATTTTTATGGTACTTCTTTTTTTTGTGATGAATAAAGTGTTTAGCAATTGGAGCAAAACAACAGAAAAAGTACAGCAGGATATTAACAAACAAACAAAAGAAACTGACATTTTTGGGAATTTAGAATCTGATTCTGATAAAACAACTGATAATAACGAAAAGAACAGTGTAACAGGATAACATGAAACAAAAAAATGTTGGAAAAAAAGCAGAGACAGATATGTTGTCTGCGTTGACAAAAATAGTGCTCGTTATCATAATTCTTATTCCTTTGTTTTTTATTATGAAAAAACTTGTTGGTATTTTTATTCCAGAAGAAGTTGAATCAACGAAAAGAAATTTTGATCAGCTTGTTGCAACACTTCAAAATCTTCCTGAATACAGCAACATTGCAAGCTATCCTATTTTTATTGATGAAAAATATGCAATTGTTGGATATAAAAGCAACAGCAATGCAATTGGTGGGATGTGCACACAATACGCCATTGGTTCTCCATATTTCAACAAAAAACCAGAGGCATGTGGAATAGGAGATCAAGGTTGCATTTGTTTATGCAAAGCAACAAATGACTTTACAAAAATCTGTCAGGACAATGATGAAGTTGTAAAATGTTTTGGATATAATGAGTTAAAAGAAGATTTTTCATTCCAAGGATGTTCTTCTGAAACAGCACATTGTGATTTTGCAATTCTTAAAGGAAAGAAAGAAATTCAAACAATTTGGCTAGAGAGAGGAGAACTTTCTTACACAATATCTAGTGTTCCATGTGAACAAACAACTCCATCTTAATTCCTGCAAAAGTATATATATGAATTTCAACAAAATCCTTTGCGAACGTATGATGAAAAAAAGAGGAGAGTTAAGCCATGCAGTTATTATAGAGATTGTTCTTGTTGTACTTATTAGTGCTGCATTTTTTTATTTTCATGAAACAGTAAAAAATAATACGCTTTTTGAAAAATCATACGCTAGTAGAGATATTGCGCTCTTGCTGGAAACAAGCCAAAGCGTGCCTGGAGATGTTGAAGTGTATTACAGCCAACCATCATTTGATATTGGAAAGTACAGTTATGGTTTTACAGATAATCTATTGCGCGTCTATGAA